>JBBQRM010000007.1:0-20386 GCA_038214855.1 Rhodobacterales bacterium
TTCATGCCGGACATTCGTTTGAGTGATGTTCGGCGACAGCCTATCTTCCGTCTCGGCCGGCGCTCCGCCGGAACGGGAGACGACGATGCAACAGGTGCAGCAGACGATCGGCACGAACCGCTGGACGGGGCTTGTGCGCGCAGCCGGGCTGGTCGCGGCGGGATGGCTCGTGGCGGTGCTGATGCTCGCAGATGCCCCGCCGCCGGAGCCGGCTTCCGCCCGCGCCGCGCCGCGCCCGCCGCACAGCAGGGGCTGCTCGACTGGCGCGGCAACAGCGCCGGGCCGCTGCGGCAGACGGATTGAGCGCCCATCCCAAGGGTGCTAAATCCTTTCCACCTGGTTAACGACCCTGGAATTATCCTTCTTGTTCAGTCGGTTACGAAATTGCTCAAGCTTGAGCACTTGCCGGAAATCTCGACCCTCACTCCTGGAGCACCGCCATGTCGGCGGCGTCCCAGCCGATCCAGACCGCCTCCGGGTCGATCCGCGCGAGCGTGCCGGCATCGGCATAGGCGGCCAGCCTCGCCTCGCCTGCTTCCGGCACGACCAGCCCCACCGCGATCCGGCTGCCCTTGAAGACCCGGGTCACGATCCGGCCGCGCATCGCGTTCGGCCCGGCCGGCCGCTCGGCGTGCAGGCCCACCCGCTCCAGCCGGAGCGCCGCCGTCACCGCCTCCCCGCGCACCGGCGCCCGCCCCGAGGCATGGCCCTCGAGCCGCAGCCCGAACCAGTCGAGCGTCACCGCCCCCTCGCCGGCGCTCAGCACCTCGCCCGCGATCAGGTTCGCCTCGCCGATGAACTCCGCGACGAAGCGCGACCGCGGCCGCAGGTAGAGGTCCTCGGGGCTGCCGTCCTGCTCCACCCGTCCCTCGTTCATCACCACGATCCGATCCGACATCGTCAGCGCCTCGTCCTGGTCGTGGGTGACGAAGACGAAGGTCTTGCCCGTCGTCCGCTGGATGCCCTTCAGCTCGATCTGGACTTGGGCGCGCAATTTCGCGTCGAGCGCGCCCAGCGGCTCATCGAGCAGCAGCAGCTCGGGATCGGGCGCGAGCGCGCGCGCCAGCGCCACCCGCTGCCGCTGGCCGCCCGACAGCTGCTCAGGGTAGCGGTCGCGGAAGGCCTCGAGCTCGAGGAACGCCAGCAGCTCGCCCACCCGCGCGTCGATCCGATCGCGGCCGAGCCCCTTGAGCTCCAGCCCGAAGGCGATGTTCCGCCCGACGCTCATGTGCGGGAAGAGCGCGTAGTCCTGGAACACCATGTTGACCCGGCGCCGGTTCGGCGGCAGAAGCGTCACGTCCTCGCCCCCGAGCACGATCCGCCCCTCGTCCGGCCGCTCGAAGCCGCCGAGGATGCGCAGCGTCGTGGACTTGCCGCAGCCCGAAGGCCCGAGGAACGTCACGAATTGTCCCGCGGGGATTGCCATGTCGAGCCGATCGACGGCGGTCGTCGCGCCGAAGCGCTTGGTCACGCCGTCGATGCGGACCACCGGCTCCACCGCCTCAGGCCCGGTTCATACGGCGCATCGAGCGCTCCGCCCAGAGGCCGAGCACCGCGGTCAGCACCAGCACCACGGTCGAGATGGCGTTGATCTCGGGCGACATGCCCGAGCGCAGCTTGGCGAAGATCAGCACCGGCAGCGTCGGCTCGTAGCCGCCGAGGAAATAGGAGCGCACGAAATCGTCGAAGCTCAGCAGCATGCAGAAGATCCCGCCCCCGATCAGCGCCGGGCGCAGATAGGGCAGCGTCACCCGCGCGAAGGTGACGATCGCATCGGCGCCGAGGTCCTGCGCGGCCTCCACATGGCTGCGCGGCAGCGTGCCGAGCCGGGCGATCACCACAAGTGCCACGAAGGGCACGTTGTGCACGGCATGGGCCCAGACGATGGCGAACATGCCCGGGTCGATGCCGAGGAGCCGGGCGTAGATGCGAAACGAAATCGCCGAGATGATGCCGGGGATCACCGCGGGCAGCACCGTCAGCCCGAAGATCGCGAGCCGCCCGAAGAACTTGCGCTCGGCCAGCAGCACCGCGAGCCAGGTGCCGACGAAGAGCGAGATCGCCGTGCTCATGACCGCGATCGCCATCGAGTAGCCGAAGACGCTCAGCACCTCGGCGTCGCGGAAGACCGTCCCATACCAGTCGAGCGTCCAGGAGCGGATCGGAAACCCGATGAAGTTGGAATCCTTGAACCCCATGACGACCATCAGCGCGAGCGGCACGAAGAGATAGACAACGAAGGCCCAGTAGATCACCGACATCAGCACGCGGGTGTGGCGGGTCATGTGCGCCGCCCCTTCGCGAGCCGGGTCATCAGCCGCATGAAGCCCCCGGTGATCACCAGCGCCGTGATCAGCATCAGGCAGGCGAAGGCCGCCCCCGTGGGCCATTGGTCGCCGGCGGTGTGGAAAAAGCCCGCGACGGTCTCGGCGAAGACCGTGGTGCTCGGACCGCCGAGCAGGACCGGCGTCGCGTAGTATCCGGTGGAGATCAGGAACACGAGCGTGCAGCCCGCCGAAATGCCCTCGAGCGACAGCGGCAGCGTCACCCGGCGGAACCGCGTCCAGGCCCCGGCGCCGAGATCGGCGGCGGCCTCGGCATAGGTCGCGGGGATCTTCTCCAGCGCCGAATAGAGCGGCAGGAGCATGTAGAGCGAGGTGAGATAGACGATGCCGACGCTGAGCGAGAAGCCGGTGTACATGAACGGGATCGGCCGCTCCGTCAGCCCCAGCCACGACAGCGCGAGGTTCACGGCGCCATTGTTGCCGAGCAGGATCATGATCGCGTAGGTCCGCACGATCTCGCCCACCCAGAACGGAATGAGCAGCAGGAGCAGCATGATCATCTGACGCTCGCGCTTGACGTGCTTGGCGAGGAAATACGCGACCGGATAGGTGAGGATCAGCGTCGCCAGCGTCAGCACCGTCGCAAACGCCAGCGTCCGCATGAACGGCATCACGAAGATGCTCTCCCGGAAGAACCCGGTCCAGTTCGCGAGCGTGAACTGCGGCGTCTCGCCGATCGAGGGCGGATAGGCGTCGAGAAAGCTCACGTAGAACATCTGCACGATCGGCCCGAGATGGGCGAAGACGACCCACAGGACCGGGAAGGCCGCGAGCAGCGCGAACTGCCGCCGCGGCGAGCGGAACACGGCCTCGGTCGCGGCGCGATAGGTCGGCGCGTTGACGAGGCGCCCCCAGAAGGACGCCCCCTGCCCGCCGCGGCCGGCGGGGTACGTCCTCGACGCGTCGGCGGCGGGGTCCATGCGGGGCTCCCTTGCGCGCCTGCGGCTCAGGAGGCCTTGATTTCCTCGACCGCCGGATCGACCAGGCCGTACTTCAGGTCGTTCGCCTCGGCGCGGAAGAACTTCAGCCGCTCGAGCTGTTCGTCGGGAAAGCTCGACGCCTGCTGCTCGAGCTCGGACAGATATTGCTCGGCCCCCTTGTAGGTCGAGAGATAGCCGGTCTCCCGTGTCATCTCCGCGCCGATCTCGGGGTCCGACAGCAGCGCGTCGAGGAAGGTGTAGGCGTTCTCCTGGTTCGGCCCGTTGTTCACCACGTTGAGCGTGTAGACGAAGCCGTACGAACCTTCCTTGGGGATCGACATGCCGACCGGAAAGCCGTCCATGATGAGCTTCGAGATCGGGCCGTTCCAGGCGTGGGCGAGCACCACGTCCTGGTTGACGAACATCTGCTGGATCTCGGCGCCGGCGTCGTAGTACTTGCGCACCTTCGGCTTGTTCTCGATCAGGAAGTCGCGGGCCTCGGTGACGATGGCGGCGGCCTTATCGGGATCGTCGATGTATTCGACCATGTTGCCGTCGTAGCCGAGGTAGAGCATCACCACCGACATCATGTCCTGGATGATGTAGGCGGTGCGGCCGGCGTATTCGTCGGAGAAGAGCACGTCCCAGCTGTCGCGGTCCTCGGGCGGCACGGCTTCGGTGTTGTAGGCGAGGATCTCGGCGCCCGACAGGATCGGCACGCCCCATTTCTCGCCGTCGATCGTCGCCCAGTCGCTCTCGGAATAGACCGGCTTGATCGCGTCCCAGTTATTGAGCCTGCCGGTATCGAGCGGGGCGATCAGGCCGGACTCGATGAACTGCAGGAACCGGTGGCCGGCGACGGTGACGAGATCGGCCGTGGCGTCGGGCGCTTCGGCGGCGAGCAGGTTGAACTGCTTGCCCTGGTCGTCGACCAGGCGGATGCGGACCTCGATGCCGGTGTCCTTCTGGAACCGCTCGACGAAGCTCTCGGGTACGAAGCTGTCGTAGGTCCAGATGTTGACCACGCCGCCCGCCTGCGCCCGCGCCGGGCGCAGATAGGCGGGCGCGGCCAAGGCGGCACTTCCCGCCGCGGCGGTGTGGATGAACTTGCGCCGGTTGAGGATCAGTTTGCTCATGTCGTCGGTCTCCCGTGCTGGATGGGGCTGGCGCCCCGGTGTCATCGCACCGTTTCTTGGTTCTCGTCAGGTGAGGCAGGCAGAGGAAGGCTACCGGTCTTCGCCGCCGCTTGCAAATCCTCGAGCGTCATCGCATCGAGCCCGATCGCATCGATCAGCGCGTTCTCGGCGGCGAAGTCGCGCCCGTACATCGCCGAGAGGATCGCCACCCCCGCCGCGTGCAGCCGCGCGGGCCGGCCGACCATCTCGCCGAGCCTCACCGTCAGCACGAGCCCGTAGGGCACGTCCTCGGTCACGTAGCGCGTGTCCGCCGTCGCGGGCCCGGTGCCGCCGACACCCTTCGCGTGCATCGCCTGGTTCATCTCCGAGATGCTGGCCACGGGCACGTGGAACGATTGGTGGAAATGCTCGAAGATGGTCTTGACCTCAAGGCCGAGGGCGCCGGCTAAGGCCAGCCGCTCGTCGTCGAGCGCCTCGAGCAGGCGGCCGACGTTGGGCGTGACGTTCTCGCCCTGGCCCCAGGTCTCGCCGCGCTCCATCCGCGTCATGTTCGCCAGCGCGATGCCGAGGTGGTTCTGCGGGTTGAGGTTGCTGAGCGAGACCGCCAGCAAGCCGTCGCGCGGCACGAATTTCTCGCCGAAGAGCCGCCGGCAGAGCGCGAGGCCCTCGTCCGCCCGCGCCTCTGGCACGGTGGCCATATCGATGCGGGCGCGAACCGTGTTCACCGCCACCTGCGCGGGGCCGGTCTGACGCCCCGTCACCACCGTGGTGCCCCAGGCGATGATCGGCGCGGCGACGCCCCGCTCCGCGAGCAACGCCGCGAGATGGAGCGCCCCGAGCGAGGAATGCGAGCTCACGATCACCGGCTGACCCTCGCGGATGTGCGGGGCGAGCGCCTCCATCACCGCCATATGACCATAGGCCGGCAGCGCGATCATCAGCACCTCGGCGCTCCGCGCGAGATGTGCCGCGTCCCGCGCGACCTGCGTGCGGAAGGCCCCCTCGACGGCGCCCGTGGCGACCAGTGCCGCACCTCGCGCCAGCTCGCGCGTCCGCGCTCCCGAGGGCGACCAGAGCATCACGGCATGGCCGTCGCGGATGAGCAGCGCGGCCGTGCCGAAGGCGATGGCACCCGCCCCGGCGATGCCCACCCGCACGGGCCGCGGCTCACCCACCGTCCTGCCTCACCGGATCGCCGAGGACGTGCATCAGCCGGTTCGCCCAGCCGAAGAGCGCGACAGAGAGGATCAGATCGGCGATCTCGGCATCCCCCAGCCCCGCCGCGCGCAGCACCGCGATCTCGGCCGCGCCCGCCTCGGACGGCGCGCGCGAGAGCTTCACCGCGAAGTCGAAGATCGCCCGGTCGCGCGGGCCGAGCGCCGCCGCCTCGCCCTCGGCGAAGATCCGGTCGGTCACCGCCGGGCTCTTTTCGATCTGCGCGTGGCGTGCGGCGTGGACGGCGGCGCAATAGATGCAGCGGTTGACGATCGAGGCACCGATGGCGCCGAGCTCGCGCTCCGCCCGGCCGAGCCCGCCCTTCCCGTACATGATCGCGTTGAAGAGCGGCGAACGCACCTTCAGCGTCTCCGGATCGTGCGCGAGCACCAGCACATAGTCCGAGACCTTTGTCCCCGAGGGCGTCACCTCCAGCGCCGCGCGCTGCGCCGGGGTGGCCGCGTCGAGGGCGACCGGGGTTATCCGCGGGCGCCAGTGCGGCACATTGCGGGTGAACCTGCGCACCACCTCGCTCACCCCGCATCCTTCAGCAGCCGCAGCCCCGCCGCGAGGCGCAACCGGTAGGCGAAGAACGCCGTCAGCTCCGCCAGCCGGACGATGTCGGCATCGCTCAAGCCCGCCGTGCGCAGGACCTCGACATCGTCCGCCACCGCGTCGCGCGGGCGCATCGTCACCAGGTCGCAGAACGTCAGCACCGCACGCAACCAAGGGTCCCCGCCGCCGGCGAAGCCCGGGTGGCACACGGCTGCGAAGCCACCCTCGAACGCATAGCCCCGCGCCGTCTCCGCCTCGCCGCTCAGCGCCGCGATCCGGCTCGCCAGCGCCCGGCGCAGCGCGTCCGGCAATCCCCCCGGCTCCACGGGCGCGAGCACGGCTGTCTCCGCCGCGCGCGTCATCTCGCGCACGTCCGGGCGATGCGACAGGGCCGCGAGGCCGTCTTCCGTCTCGCTTTCGCTCATGCCGTGGCCCGCGCGCCCGCAGCACCCGTGTCCGGCATCTCGCTCGGGCGCCACTCGTCGCCCTCGAGCTCCGGCTTGGCATAGTCGTTGAGCGCCTGCCAATGCGCGGCGATGTCCTCGGCATAGAGGGTCGCTGCGAGGTCGCGCGCGAGCCAGGAGGCCCCCTCGCTGATGCCGGGGATGTCGCCGCTCACCTTGCCCATGCTCGCCGCGGCCCCGTAGTTGAAGCAATAGACGCTCCCGAGCCACGGCGCCCTCCCCGGCGTCCGTTCGCGGAAGCTGAAGTCGGGGGCGAGATAGGGGAAGTTGCCGAGGTCGCGGTCCTCCTCGCCGGGCGGAGGGGTATAGACGTGCTTCCAGAGCGCGATCTCGCCCGCGGCCTCGCCCAGCTCGGTGCGCGCCGCGGGTTCGGTCGCGAAGCCGGTCCCCAGGATCAGGAAATCCGTGGCGAGCCGCGTGCCGTCGGCGATCCCCACCTCCAGCGCAGCCCCGCGCAGCCGCACCTCCGAGACCGTCTTGCCGAAGTGGAAATGCGCGTTCTTGTGCCGGCTGACCCTGAGCGTCGAGCCACGCGGCGGCGGCGTCTGCGTCACGAAGGAATACCGCATGAACCGCCAGCGCCATTCGTCCGGCAGCGCGGCATAGCCGCAGGTGAAGCCGAACGAGCCGATGCCCATCATCTTGTTGATCGTGGGCATCTCGGCGCGCCGGATCAGGAAGCGCAGCTCGCGCGCGCCCGCCTCCAGCGCCTCGGCGGCGTTGTCGACCGCCGAGGCGCCGACGCCGACCACCGCCACGCGCTTGCCCCGCAGGGCGGCGAAGTCGATGTCCTCGGCGGTATGCGCCCAGCGCTCCCGCGGCACGCCGCGCATGAAGCCGGGGACGTTCGGCGCCCCCATCCCCTCGCGCCCCGTCGCCAGCACCAGCTTGCGCGTGAGCACCGAGGCCTCGCGCGCCCTGGCACCGCCCAGGTGCAGCCGCAGCAGCCCCGCCTCCGGCTCCACCCGTGTGACGGCGACCTCGTTCTCCACCGGCAGGTCCAGCACGAGGCGGTACCATCGCAGGTACTCCATCCACATCGGCCGGGCAATCTTGTCGAGCGCCTGCCACCCGGCCTCGCCGAACCGCGCGCGAAACCAGGCGCGGAAGGTCAGCGAGGCATGGCCGTAGGCGGGGCCGGTCAGGTGCTTGGGCGAGCGCAGCGTCTCCATTCGCGCATAGGTGAGCCACGGCCCCTCCACGCCCTCGCGGCTGCGGTCGAAGACGCGGATGTTGCGCATCCCCCCCGAGAGGAGCGCGAAGGTCGCGACCAGGCCGCACATGCCGCCGCCGACGATCACCACGTCGTGGACCCGCTCGCCCGCCCTGTCGCGCGGCGGCACCCAGTCCGGCGGCGGCAGGCACAGATCGGCGAGGTCGCGCCGGACCCGCGCCTCGAGCGAAGCGAGACCCTCGCCCGTCGTCTCGGGCTCCATGCGCGCCTCCTCCTGCGATCTCATCACACGGGCTCCGGAGGGTTGCTTCGCATTTCTTCTCATATGAAGCGCCACCTTTCCACCTTCCCGACCGATCTGTCCCGCGACAGATCGGTCCGCGCCTGCCTGCCCGTCGTGCCGAAGGCACGCCTCTGGCGTGACGGCAGGCGCGTTACCGCGCCCGCCCCAGTCAGGCGCGGACCGATTGCAAGCTCCAGTCAAAGCTGCATCCCCCTCGCCCTTCGCCGGTGGCTCCGGGCGACGGACCGGGCGAGGCTCCACAGGAGCCTCGCCCGGTCCGCTCAAGCGCGGCCCAGAAGGATCACCCGAAGTCCGCATCACGCCGGCCACCGCGGATGATGCTCGTCGATGTGGAAGACATGGCTGTGCCTGACGGCGCGATGGGTGTGGCGCCGCGGCCCTTCCGCGATCACCGCGGCGTGCAGGCGGTCGTGCTCCGCGCGATGTCCGTGCTCCATCTGAGGATGCGTGTGCTCGCGCTCCGCCGGGTCGTGCGCCGGCCACAGCAGGCTCGCGAGCCCGGCGAAGACCAGGGCGCCGAGCCCGAGCAGCACGAAGGCGGTCGCGAGCGGCACGACCGAGCCGAGCCAGCCCGCCAGCGGATAGGCTATGAGCCACCCCGCATGCGACAGCGAGAACTGCGCCGCAAACAGCGCCGGCCGGTTCGCGGGCGCCGCCGAACGCACCAGAACCAGCCCTCCTGGTGTCAGCACCAGCGAGGAGGCTGCCCCCAGCCCGGCCCAGAGCGCCAGCATCCCCGCATACCCCAGCGGCAGCAGGATCGCCCCGGGCAGCAGCCCGAGCGCGATCGCACCGGCCAGCGCCACGCTGCGCACCTCGATAGCTCGGAGCAGCCGCGGCACCGCGAGCGCCCCGGCGATGGAGCCGACCCCGTAGGCGGCCATCAGGGCGGTGAAGGCCTGCGCGTCGCCGTTGAACGCCAGCCCCGCATAGCCCACGGAATTCACCAGAACCCAGGCCACCGACAGCGCCAGCGCCATGTTCGCGGCAAGAAGCCCCCGCAGCCGCGGCGTGCGCAGATAGATCGTGAAGCCTTTGGAGAGGCGCCGCGCAAAGGCCTCCTGCCCCGTCCCCGCCGCCCGCGCCGGCAGCGGCGCCGCAAAGACCAGCAGTGCCGACAGCGCGAAGCAGACTGCGGTAAGAAGGAAGAGCTGCGACGGCAGGATCAGCGTCAGCATCAGCCCGGCGACGAGCGGGCTCAGCATCGATTCGAGATTGTAGGCGAGCCGCGACAGCGACAGCGCCTGGGCATAGCGCGTCTCGTCCTTGAGCACCTCGGGGATCGTGCTCTGGAACGCCGGGGTGAAGGCCGCCGAGGCGAGCTGGAACACGAAGACCAGCGCGTAGACCTGCCAGATCGCGCTCAGCGCCGGCATCACCAGCATCAACGCCAGGCGCAGCAGGTCGAGCCCCACGAGCAGCGGCTTGATCGGCAGACGCTCGGCGAGCGAGCTTGCGATCGGGGCGAAGCCGACATAGGCGATCATCTTCAGCGTGAAGATGCCGCCCAGCACCAGGCCCGCGTCCTCGGCCCCGCCGATCCGGTAGGCGATCAGCGCGAGGCCCACCGTCATGACCCCGGTCCCCACCAGCGACAGCACCTGGGCCGCGAAGAGCCGCCGGTAGGCGGGATCGCCGAGTGCATGCGCCATTCCGGCACCTCCATGTACGTTCACGCGCCAGCCTACACCGGCCGGCGGCCCCGCGTCACCCGCATGGACGCCGGTCGCGCCGGGACAGCCTCCGGCCGATCCGGATCACCGGGCAGCCGCGCCTCGATGCGACAGCTGGAGCACCGGATTCAAAAAACCAAAACAAGTTTCTCTTTCAATGTCAATAGTTTACCTATAGTTCCAAGTTGGACACGCACGGCCGAGTCCGGCTCTACGGCCGCCGCCAGCGGCTGCGCACGTCCGGTCCGACGGGGGCGGTGTCGATCAGGCGGAAGCGGCGGGCGAGGTCGAGCGCCGCGACCTCGAGGGGGCCTACCGCCGCGACCGCCTCGTCGCCCAGCACCAGGCCCGCGGTATAGGTGATTACCTCATCCACGAGGTCCGCGGCGATGAGCGCCGCCGCCAGCCGCCCCCCGCCCTCGCAGAGTACGCGCGTCAGGCCCCGCGCGCCCAGGCGCTGCATCATCGCCGCGAGATCGAGCTGGCCGTCGGGCTGGAACGGGATCTCGATCAGCTCCGCGCCGGCCTCCTCCCAGGCCTGCCGGCGCGCCGGCTCCGCCTCGGCATGATGGCAGAGCCACAGCGGCACCTCGCGCGCGGTCTGGCCGAGATGCCCCGAGCGCGGCAGCGCCAGCGCACCGGTCACCACCACCCGCACCGGATGCGCGCCCGCGATGCCGAGGCCCCGCACGTCGAGCCGCGGGTCGTCGCTGCGCGCCGTCCCCGCGCCGACCAGCACCGCGTCCGACTGCGCCCGCGCCAGATGCACCTCGGCGCGGGCGCGAGGCCCGGTGATCCAGCGGCTCTCGCCGCTGCCGGTGGCGATGCGCCCGTCGAGCGAGGTCGCGAGCTTGAGCGTCAGCATCGGCCGGCCCGCGGTGAGGCGGCTCAGAAAGCCGCGGTTCACCTCCGCCGCCGCCTCTGCGAGGCAGCCGAGGTCGACCGCCACGCCCGCCTCGCGCAAAGCCGCGATCCCGCGCCCGTCGACCCGCGGGTCCGGATCGCCGAGCGCGATCACCACCCGCGCGATCTCCGCCGCCACCAGCGCCCGGGTGCAGGGCGGCGTGCGCCCGGTGTGTGCGCAGGGCTCGAGCGTCACGTAAGCCGTGGCGCCGCGGGCGCGCGGCCCCGCCTGGGCAAGCGCCTCGGTCTCGGCATGCGGCCGCCCACCCGCCTGGGTCCAGCCACGCCCGACGACGCGGCCTTCGGAGACGATCGCGCAGCCCACGGTGGGGTTGGGCCAGGTCCGCCCCAGCCCGCGCCGCGCAAGGCCCAGCGCCGTGCGCATCCAACCCGCGTCCACATCTGCCGAGGCGCCGCGCGCGACAGCGGTTGCGCTCACGCGGTCAGTCCTCCTTGGCGGCGGACGCGGGGCGCAGCTCGGAGACGAAATCCTCGAAATCGTCGGCCGCCTGGAAGTTCTTGTAGACACTGGCGAAGCGCACATAGGCGACGGTGTCGAGGCGGGCCAGCGTCTCCATCACGATCGCGCCGATCGTATCCGACGGCACGTCGGTGTCGCCCAGCGATTCGAGCCGGCGGACGATCCCCGAAATCATCTGGTCGATACGCTCGCCCTCGATCGGCCGCTTCTGCATCGCGATGCGGATCGACCGCTCGAGCTTGTCGCGGTCGAAGGCCTCGCGCTTGCCGCTCTTCTTGATCACCACGAGGTCGCGAAGCTGCACCCGCTCGTAGGTGGTGAAGCGGCCGCCGCAGGCCGGGCAGAACCGCCGCCTTCGGATCGAGACGTGGTCCTCGGCCGGGCGCGAGTCCTTCACCTGGGTGTCGATGTTGCCGCAGAACGGACAGCGCATGGGTCCCCCGACCGTGGTTGGGCCGCGCCACTATAGGCAGCCCTCCATCGCTTGGGTAGCTATTTGTCGCGCACACCAGATACGGCGTCAGACGCCCTCGAAGCCGGCCAACACCCCAACCGCGTTCACCCCGATCTCGGCCACCGAATAGCCGCCCTCCATCACGAAGAGCGTCGGCCGCCCGAGTGCGCGGATCGCCGTTCCGATGCGGGGGTAGTCGGCCGTGTCGATCTCGAAGCGGCTGATCGGGTCGCCGCGGAACGTGTCCACCCCGAGCGACACGACCAGCGCGCCTGGATCGAACGTTTCCACTGCGGCACAGGCGGTATCGAGCGCCGCGCGCCAGGCCTCGATTCGGGTTCCGTGCGGCAGCGGCAGGTTGAGATTGGCGCCCTCGCCCGGTCCCGCGCCCCGCTCGTCGGCATGGCCGAGGAAGTAGGGGAACTCCACCCGCGGATCGGCGTGAATATTGACCACCTGCACGTCGTCGCGGTCGTAGAAGATCGCCTGCGTGCCGTTGCCGTGATGGTAGTCGATGTCGAGGATGCTCACGCGCGTGGCCCCTCGCTCGCGCAGCCGCTCGGCGGCGATCGCAGCGTTGTTGAGAAAGCAGTAGCCGCCCATGAAGCCCGGCCCCGCGTGATGCCCCGGCGGCCGGCAGAGGGCGAAGGCCGAGAGCGCGCCGCCGGCGACGAAATCCGCACCCGTCAGTGCCACGTCATGGCTTGCGCGGATCGCCTCCCAGGTGCCGGCGACGAAGGTCGCGCCCGCGTCCATCGAATAGAAGCCGAGCAGCCCGTCGATGTCCTCGGGCGGCACGTCGCAGCGCAGCCCCGGCACCGGCCAGACGAAGGGCATCGCCGTGCCCGACCGCCCCGCCGCCTGCCACATCGGCCATACGCGGGGCAGGAAGTCGACGTAGTCCGGCCGGTGCACGCGCCGCACGGTCTCCAGCGTCTGCGGCGCGGGCGGCAGGATCGGGCCGAGCCCGAATTCTTCGATGCGGGCGCGCACGATCTCGGCACGCGACGGCATCTCGTAGGCCGGCACGATCTCCCCCGGCATCAACTCGAGGTTGCCGCCATGGCCGGCGTGGGCGGGAGCATAGATGGTGTGCATCAGGGGCCTGCGTTCTCGAGCCGTATCGGCCTCCCGTGCGGCGTCGCCCGCGCCGCGAGGCGCCAGCGCGCGGCGGTGGCATCGACGGTCTCGGGCGGGGCGAGGCCAGGGCGAGCGAGCAGCGCCTCGAGCGCGCGCAGCCATGCGGTGTAGTACCCGCCCTCCGGCTCGCGTGCCCGCTCCGCTGCCAGCGCCGCGGTCCAGTCGGACCAGGCGAAGGCGCCGCGGGCGTGGAGGTGGACGGTCAGAGCGAAGGCCTTCGCCTGCCAGGGCGCCTCGAAGACCGGCAGGTCCTCGGCGAGCGGCGCGGCCTCGTCAGGCGCGCTCAAGGTAGCTCCCCCAGGCGTCGATCGCCACGCTGGCCGTCGGATCGGCATCCGCACCCCAGAGCTCGGTCGCGGGAAAGGCCACGGAATAGAGCCATTGCGGACATTCCCCTTTCCCGTGGGCGTTGGTATCGGGAAAGACGTGGAAGCCCCGAACTGCCTCGACGCGCCCGCGCTTGCCGCGCGCGTAGCGCGGCAGGCGGGTGTGGCTGGCGGGATGCATCACCCGGGTTCGCACCGCCTCGCCTGGCGCGAAGGCCGGGCGGCTGTCGCCGGGGTCACGGTCCACCGGGCCGCCGCGCGCCATCGTCGGCGCGACCTCCGCGGCGCGCAGCACGCGCCGGGGCTGCGTGCCGGGCGACCGGGCGCGGCCCTCCGCCAGCTCGCCCGCCGTCACGAAGCCGTGGCGCAGCAGCAGCGCCTCGAGCGCCTTCGCCCAGATCGCGTAATAGGGCGAGGCATAGTATTCCGCCGGGGGCAGGCTCTCGCGGGCGTGGCGGCTCTCGTCGATGGACCAGTGCCCCATCGCGCCCGCAGCCAGCGTCAGCGCCAGCGCCCGCTTCTCCCAATCCGCATGAAAGCGCGGCTCGTCGGGCTCGGGCGCGATCGGGCCGAAGCCGTGCTGGCCGCCAAGATCCTGCGGGCCGTTCAAGACGGGCTCCGCGCCAGGCCGGTGCCGATCATCGAATCGCGGGTGACGAGGCCGGCCAGCGTCTCGGCATCCATGGCTTGCGTGCCCTCGGGGCGCATCGGGATCACCAGATAGCGGACCTCGGCGGTAGAATCCCAGACGCGGACGGCGGTCTCGGCGGGGAGGGTCAGCCCGAATTCCGCCAGCACCCCGCGCGGGTCGATCACCGCCCGCGATCGATAGGGCGGCGACTTATACCAGACCGGCGGCAGGCCGAGCACGCTCCAGGGATAGCAGGAGCAGAGCGTGCAGACGACGAGGTTGTGCTCGGAGGCGGTGTTGAAGACGGCGCGCATGTGCTCGCCCTGCCGGCCGGTGAAGCCCATCGAAGCGATGGCCGCGGTCGCGTCGGTGCGGAGCCGGTCGGCGAAGGCGGGGTCGGTCCAGGCGCGGGCGACGACCGACGCGCCGTTCCTGGGGCCGATCCGGTGCTCGTAGAGATCGACGATCTCGTCGAGGGCCGCCGGATCGACCAGACCCTTCTCGGTCAGGACGGTCTCGAGCGCCATCACCCGCGCGATCATCGGATCGAGGTCGTTGTCAGGGTGGTCGTGGGGCATGACGGGAGCTCTACCACGGTTTTCGGGAGGGGCAACCCTGCTCGACCGTGAGGAAATCCTGGCTGCTCAAGGTTGAGCAATCTGATAAATCATTGTAATCAAAGAATTTTACAGCGACCGTTAACCACATGGAAAGGATTTTGGACCGTCGCTATCAGGACGACCGGCGGGAAAGGCGCGGCGGATTGACCGCCGCGCCGCCTGCGCCTCAGAACGACGCCGCCCAGTCGCGGATCGCCGCCGCCGAGGCGCCCGCCGCCTCGAAGACCGCCGCATGGGAGCCGCCGGGGATTATGGCGAGCGTCGAGTTCGGGATCTTCGCCTGAATCTCCTGCGAGACCGAGACCGAATAGAGCGCGTCCTCCACGCCCACCAGCACCAGCACCGGCACCTCGATCTGCCCGAGGAGCGCGGTGAAGTCCGGCCGCTCGGCCAGCGCGATGGCGCCGCCGCGCCCGGCCTCGTCGCTCGAGCCCTCCATCACCGAGGTCAGGTAGTCGCCATAGGTCGGGTCGCTGACGCGCGTGACCCCGGTCAGCATGTCGGGGATGAGCGCCGGGATCACCGGGGCGAGCCCGTTCTCGGCGATCACGCTCTCCACGCCCTTCCACAGCCCCGCCTCGGGGGGGCCCGCCGCCGCGGCGGTGGTGTCGATCAGGATCATGCCGCTGAACCGCTCGGGAGCCTTCTGGTACATCGCGAGCGTGATCGGCCCGCCCATCGACATGCCGCCGATGATCGCCTGGTCGATGCCGAGCTCGTCGAGCACGGCGAGCGCGTCGTCGGCATAGACCTCGATCGTATCGGGCACTTCGGGCGCCTCGCTCAGCCCGTAGCCGCGGTGATCGACGGTGATGACGGTATGATCGGCCTCCAGCGCGTCGCGAACCCGCGCGAACATCGCACCCGACAGCGGATAGCCGTGCAGGAGCAGCATCGGCGGCCCGTCGCCCGCGGCCTCGTAGAAGATGCGCGCGCCGTTCACCTCGGCATATTCGCCGACCCGCTCGGAGGGCGCTTGCAGCGCATCGATGCCCGGCACCTCGAGGCTGTCGGTCACCACGCCCTCGACGCCCGTCAGCGCCTCGGGCACCTCCTGGGCGGCGAGCGGGGCGGCGAGCACGGCCACTGCGGTGGCGGCCAGGAAGGCGCGGTGGAGGCAGGCAGACGCAGGGATCGATGTCATCGGGTCTCGTCCTTGATCATGAGACCCGTCAACGGCTCGGCTCCTCGGCGGTTCCCGCGCCTTCGTGATCTGGAAGGCGCGCAGCGGGCCATGTCGCACCGGGCATATGGCGACGTGCCGATATCAGACACACGCCTTGCAAGCCGCTGTTCTGACGCGACGCGCGGTGCGCCGGCTTCGCTGTCGCACCGCGCCGAAGGCCGGCGCCGCGCCGTGAGGATCGAAACGGCTTAATTGACGATGACGCAGATGTGATCGGCGGCGGTTATCATCTCGGCCGACGTGCAGTTGATCGGATCGCCCCAGACTTCGACTTCGAGCGGATCGAGCTCGTCGTCACCCACCCCGAGTGTGACGCTATGTGCCGCGGTCCCGGATTCCGTCGCGCTGCAGCTTCCTGCGATCAGGATCGGATCGCCGGTATAGAACTCGCCGCCCATCTCGGTGCAGGCGTCGGTTCCCGGCAGGAGCGGCCCCTCCGGTGCGGCCTGCACGGCGGCGGCTACAGGCTCGTCCTCCGGCGCCGAGGTCATCGCCTCGCAGATCGCTTGGGCATTCAGCACGGTCATATCGTAGAGGAGATTGCAGCCCGCTACCCCCAAACCGACACCCCCGGCGATGGCGGCACCGACCACCGGCGCGGCGATGCCATCGGTGCCCGACGCGACGGCGGCACCGATGACGAAGGCCTGAAAGGTGTGCACCGCCACGGCCCCGAGACAGATACCCTGGGCAATTCCGGCGGCGTTCTGCGCCGCAACCTCGCAGCCGCTCAGCGATCCACTGCTCGCGATCGCCATCTTCGGCCCGCAATGCAGGACCTCGTTGCCGAGTGCGTCCGTGCATTGGTCCGAGCCCCATGTCCAGGTCCATGGGCCGCCCTTCGCGACATGCTCCCACCACGTCCGCCCGAAGCTGCCTCCGTCCAGCGCCTCGAGCGTATTGAACGTGTGCTGCCATCCGGCGTCGTCGAGCCAGCCCGTCGCCGTCTGCATTGACAGGACCTCGTAGTCGCCTATGTACCGGCGCCGAATGTTCTTCACGTCCGTGTGGGTCGTGTTGGAGACGACCTTCATTACCGTGGTCCGGGCGTTCGGCATCTCCAGAACCAGAACGCTGCCGCCCTGACCGAGATACTTAGCGGCCTCGACGAGGACGAGTGTCGCCCCCGGCGTCGTGAGATTGTTCCTGAACCACGCGAAGGTCCGGCAACGCCCGTCGAAGAACAGCTTCGGCTCCGCGCAGGCCGCCGGCGGCTCCGCCAGCTGCCCAGTGTCCGGCTCCTGCCCCCCGAGGGACTTCGCGTTCCACAGATGCTCGGGGGCTTCGGTTCGTATCGCCGAAGCGGCGCCGACGTCGCCGCGCAGGTCGAATTGCTGCGCCTGTGCACCGGCGGCGAGCGCCAGGCAAGACAACAGGCCGGTGACCGCAACGGGTCCCGCTACAGAAAGAGCCACGTCTTTCCCTCCAATGAGATTAGGGGCGATACGCAATTAATCTAAGGCTTGCCGCAATTCAGGCCGGCACTTGTAATACTTCTACGTTACAGTAAAGCGCGCGTACTGTCCACTAGAATTTCGTGTGCTGCCCGCGGCACCTCCGGTCGACGCCGGCCGCGGAACCGGGAGGCGGCGCGGGCGGGCGCGATTGCGGCGCACCCATACGGGTCCTATAAGGACGGCAGACAGATGGCCGACAGGACCCGCGACTTGCCCGACACACCCGACGACGACACGCCAGAGGATACCGGCCCGCCGGAGCGTCCCGCGCACACCGGCCCCTCCATCGCCATCGAGACGGAGATGAAGACCTCCTTTCTCGATTACGCGATGAGCGTGATCGTCAGCCGCGCCATCCCCGACCTGCGCGACGGGCTGAAGCCGGTGCACCGGCGCATCCTCTATGCGATGCACGAGACCTCCAACACCCACGACAAGCCCTACCGCAAGTCCGCGCGCCCCGTCGGCGACGTGATGGGCAAGTACCACCCGCACGGGGACAGCGCGATCTACGACGCGCTGGTGCGCATGGCCCAGCCGTTCTCGATGTCGCTGATGCTGCTCGACGGGCAGGGCAACTTCGGCTCGATGGACGGCGATGCGCCCGCGGCGATGCGCTACACCGAGGTGCGGATGGCGCGGCCGGCGAGTTTCCTGCTGGCCGACATCGACAAGGAGACGGTGGACTTCCAGCCGAACTACGACGGCAAGGACATGGAGCCCTCGGTCCTGCCGGCGCGGTTCCCGAACATGCTGGTCAACGGCGCCGGCGGCATCGCCGTGGGGCTCGCCACCAACATCCCGCCGCACAACCTCGGCGAGGTGATCGACGCGACGCTGGCGCTGATCGAGAACCCCGACCTGTCGATCGCCGAGCTGATGGAGTTCATCCCGGCTCCGGACTTCCCCACCGGGGGCATCATCCTCGGCCGCTCGGGGGCGCGCAAGGCGTATCACGAGGGCCGCGGCTCGGTGATCATCCGCGCGCGTACCCGCATCGAGGAGATCCGTCGCGACCGACATGCGATCATCGTCAGCGAGATCCCCTACCAGGTGAACAAGGCGACCCTGGTCGAGCGGATCGCCGAGCTCGCGCGCGAGAAGCGCATCGAGGGCATCGCCCATGTCCAGGACGAGAGCGACCGCACCGGCGTGCGCGTGGTGGTCGAGCTGAAGCGCGACGCGACGCCCGACGTGGTGCTGAACCAGCTGTTCCGCTTCACGCCGCTGCAGACGTCGTTCGGCTGCAACATGCTGGCGCTGAACGGCGGGCGGCCCGAGCAGCTCGACCTCAAGCGGTTCCTGTCGGCCTTCGTGGCCTTCCGCGAGGAGGTGGTGGCACGGCGGACCGCCTTCGAGCTGCGGCGCGCCCGCGAACGCGCCCACATCCTCTGCGGCCTCGCGGTCGCGGTCTCGAACGTCGACGAGGTGGTGGCCACCATCCGCGCCTCGGAGGACCCCCAGGCGGCGCGCGAGCGGCTGATGACCCGCGCCTGGCCGGCCGAGGACATCGCGCCCTATATCGCGCTGATCGACGACCCCTCGCACCGGGTCCGCGAGGACGGCACGTATTTCCTGTCGGAGACGCAGGCGCGCGCCATCCTCGACCTGCGGCTCCAGCGCCTGACGGCGCTCGGCGTCAAGGAGGTGACCGACGAGCTCGAGACGCTGGCGGGAAGGATCACCGACTTCCTCGACATCCTGCGCTCGCGCACGCGGATCATGGCGATCATCGCGGGCGAACTGCGCGAGGTCCGCGAGCTCTTCGCGGTGCCGCGGCGCTCGGAGATCGTCGAATACGACATGGACCTCGACGACGAGGACCTGATCGAGCGCGAGGACATGGTCGTCACCGTCACCCGCGGCGGCTACATCAAGCGCACGCCCCTGACCGAGTACCGCTCCCAGAAGCGCGGCGGCAAGGGCACGATGGGCATGTCCACCAAGGACGAGGATTTCGTCACCACGCTGTTCGTCGCCAACACCCATACCCAGCTTCTGTTCTTCACCACCGACGGCATCGTCTACAAGCTCAAGACCTGGCGGCTGCCGCTGGGGGGGCGCAACGCACGCGGCAAGGCGATCGTCAACATCCTGCCGATCCCGGGCGGCGTCGGGGTCGCCGCGATCATGCCGGTGGACAAGCCCGAGGAGGAGTGGGCGAGCCTCCAGATCATGTTCGCGACCTCCGCCGGCGACGTGCGGCGGAACGCGCTCGACGACTTCACCAACGTCATGCGCAACGGCAAGATCGCGATGAAGCTGCCCGAGGGCACGCGGCTGATCAACGCGCGGATCGCCTCCGAGGAGGACGACGTGATGCTGACGACGCGGATGGGCAAGGCGATCCGCTTCCCGGTGCCCGACGTGCGCATCTTCAAGGGCCGCGAATCCACCGGCGTGCGCGGCATCCGCCTGGCCGCGGGCGACGAGGTGGTCTCTATGGCGGTGATCCGGCACTTCGAGGCGACGCCGGAGGAGCGCGCCGCCTATCTCAAGATGCGCCGCGCGGTCGCCGGCGTCCCCGAGGAGGAGGCTGCGGAGACCGCCGAGGAGGAGGCTCCCGTCGAGAACATCTCGCTCGGCCAGGCGCGCTACGTCGCGATGTCGGAGGCCGAGAACCTGCTCGTCACCGTCACCGAGAACGGCGCCGGCAAGCTGTCCTCCTCGCACGACTATCCCGTCCGCGGCCGGGGCGGCCAGGGGGTGATGGCGATGGACAAGGCGATGCGCGGCGGCAGGCTGGTCGCGCTCTTCGCGGTCGAGACCGACGACCAGATCATGCTCGCCACCGACGCCGGCCAGTCGATCCGGGTGCCCGTCGGCGGCATCTCCTTCCGCTCGCGCAGCGCCGGCGGCGTGCGCGTGTTCAACACCGACGCCGCCGAGCGCGTGGTTTCGGTGGCGCTGATCGCCGAGGCCGCGGACGAGGAGGACGGGGAGGATTAAAGAAAAAAGGCTCCAGCGCAACGTATGGCCCGCCCCGTCTGCAAGCTGATTTTCGAGCCTGCCGTTTCAGTCTGCGCCAACGTATCCGGCATCGGAGCCTTGCTCCCCGCCCAGATGGAGCTCCGCGCGACCCGGTCCTCACAAAACTCCCGACGTCTCGGCGCCATTTTTCGAACCGGGGTTTCGGGTCGCCGTTCAACTGTCAGGCCATCTCGATCCACCACTTGCAGATGCCGTGGGCCGTGCGACGGGGTCGCGCAGCCGTTCCTTTTCTACGCGAGCCGGCGCCTACGTGTGATCACCTGCCTGCCCCATCACGTAGCGCTCCTTGCCGCCCTTCCCGTGCTCGATGCGGATCATCATCCGGCCGCTGTCGTCGTGTCGAAGACGCGCCTCCGGCACGAAGTCGGCGAGCCTGAGGCCGTTCGCAGGCTCACCCTCCGAGACGCGCAG
>JBBQRM010000008.1:0-19987 GCA_038214855.1 Rhodobacterales bacterium
CTTCCTGCAGCGCACGCAGGCGAACCAGCAGGCGGCCTTCGAGAAGGGCCCCCAGCTGGCGCGCGAAGTGGCCTACTTCAAGGAGAATATCGGCAAGATCGGCAGCGCCGAGGAGCTGGTTGCCGACCGGCGGCTCCTGAAGGTCGCGCTCGGCGCCTTCGGGCTCGAGGGCGAGCTCGACAAGAAGGCGTACCTGCGCAAGGTGCTCGAGGAGGGCACCGACGACAAACGCGCCTTCGCCAACCGCCTGAGCGAGCCGGCGTTTCGCAAGATGGCGAAGGCCTTCGGCTTCGGCAACGCCGGCGGGGCGCAGACCGGGGCGGCGGGTTTCGCGGACCGGATCACGGATGCCTACAAAACCCGCGCCTTCGAGGTCGCGGTCGGCGAGACGAACGAGAACCTGCGCTTCGCGCTGAACTTTCGCCGCGAGATCGCCGAGCTGTCGCAGGGCGCGGAGGGCGGCAGCTGGTTCTCGGTTCTCGGCTCGAAGCCGCTGAGGAAGGTGCTCGAGAGCGCCTTCAACCTGCCGCGCGAGTTCGGCAGGCTCGACATCGACCGGCAGCGCGAGGTGATGCGGGAGAAGAGCTCGGCGATGTTCGGGACCGCGAACCTGACCGCCTTCGCCGATCCGGCGAACGTGGAGAAGGTCATCGACCGGTTCCTGGTGCGCGCCCAGCTCGACGAGGGGCCCTCGCCGACCACCCGCGGGTCGGTGGCGCTGACGCTCCTTCAGAACGCGAGCTCCGGGGGGTCGCAGGGGCTGTTCAACCTGTTCGCCGCGCGGCGCTGAGGGTGGACGATTTCACGCCTTTCACTGTGAAAGATGACGACGCGCATTGAAATCGCTGGATAAAAAACGGCGTTTTTACCTTCCGTTAGGATTTGTCGCCGGTCAGGCGCCCAGGATCTCCTCCAGCCGCTCGAAGCTGCTCGACACGCCCTCCGGCGCCTGTTCGGTGAAGAAGGCGTCGATCAGCGGCCAGAGGCGGATCGCCTCGTCGATCGCCGGATCGCTGCCCTTGGCGTAGAGCCCGGTCTGGATCATCAGCGCGGCGTTCTCGTAGGCCGTCAGCACCCGGCGCAGCCGCGCGAGCCGGGCGTTCTCCGTCTCGGTGGCGATACCTGGCAGCGAGCGCGAGACCGAACGGCGCACGTCGACCGCCGGGAAGCGCCCGCGCTCGGCGATGCCTCGGTCGAGCACCACGTGGCCGTCGAGCACGCCGCGGGTGATGTCGGCGATCGGCTCGTCCATGTCCGAGCCCGCGACCAGCACCGAGAAGATCGCGGTGATGTCGCCCTTGGTGAAGGGGCCGGGCCCCGCGCGCTCGCACAGGCTCGCGATCAGGTTCGCCGTCGAGGGCGGGAAGCCGCGCAGGCTCGGGGCCTCGCCGGCGGTGAGGGCAATTTCGCGATGCGCCTCGGCGAAGCGGGTGACGCTGTCCACCAGCAGCAGCACGTGCTTGCCCTGGTCACGGAACACCTCGGCCACCGCCATCGCCATCCAGGCGGCGCGGCGCTTGATCAGCGGCGCCTGGTCCGAGGTCGCGGCGATCACCACCGCGCGGGCCATGCCCTCGGGTCCGAGCACGTTGTCGACGAAATCGTTGAGCTCGCGCCCCCGCTCGCCGATGAGCGCGAAGACCACGATGTCGGCCTCGATGCCGCGCGCGAGCGCGCCCAGAAGCGACGACTTGCCGACCCCCGAGCCCGCGAAGACGCCGATGCGCTGGCCGCGGGCGAGCGGCAGGATCGTGTCGAATACGCGTAGCCCCGTGGCGAGCCTCGCGCCCAGAGCCTTGCGCTTGGCCGGCGGCGGCGGGGCACGGCGCAGGCTTGCGCTGTCGGCGCCAGGCGCGAGCGGGCGGCCGTCGAGCGGCTGGCCGAAGGCATCGACGATGCGCCCGGCCCAGGAGGCGTCGGGATGGACGCCGGCCCGGCCGAGCAGCGTCACCGTATCGCCGATCGCCGCCCCGTCGGCGGGCGCGTAGGTCATCGCGCGGGCGTAGCGCTCGGAGATCGAGACGATCTCGCCGCCGAGCACCGTGCCGCCCCTGAGGGCGATCGCGACCTGGTCGCCGATTCGCGCCTGATGCGTCAGCCCCGCGATCTCGAGCGAGGCCGTGCCGACGGCCACGACCCGTCCGATGCGTTTGTGGTTGGAAATGCGGGAGATTTCGGCTTGGAGCGCGGAAAAATCGGTCAGCATCGGGATCCTCGCATCGGCGGCTTCTGCTTACGCTTTCTCAACGATCAGAGGTTAAGTCCGCGTTGCGATCGAAACCGGGAGCCGTGTGCGAATGGAGCTCAACCTCAACGTCCTGCGCATGGCAAGTCAGCTTGCGGCGCATTCCTCGGCCCGCCAGGTGGTGATCACCGAGAACATCGCCCATGCCGATACGCCCGGCTACCGCGCCCGCGACATCGGCGATTTCGCCAGCACCCTCGACGCTTCCTCGCAGCCGTTCGAGGCCCGCGCGACGCGGCCGGGCCACATGCCGTTCGGAACCGGGGCCGGTGGCTACGAGGTTCGCGAGGTCGCGGCCTTCGGCGCCGAATCTCCCAACGGCAACAGCGTCTCGCTCGAGGACCAGATGATGCGCTCGGCCCAGGTGCGCGAGAGCCACGACCTCGCACTCGGCGTCTATCGCAAGTCGATGGACATCCTTCGCATGTCCCTCGGCCAGCGCTGAGCAAGGAGACGCCAGATGAGCGACATGACCAAGGTGATGGCGGCCGCCTCCAGCGGCATGCAGGCCCAGGCCGCGCGGCTTCGGCTGTCGTCGGAGAACATCGCCAACGCCGACACCCCCGGCTACCGGCGCAAGATCGTCTCCTTCGAGGAGACCTTCGACCGTGCCTCCGACGTGCGCGCCGTGGCGACCGGGCCGATGCAGCTCGACCGCTCCGAGCTCTCCCGCGTCTACGACCCCAACCATCCGATGGCCGGCGACGACGGGTTCTACGAGAGCTCGAACGTCAACCTGATGCTCGAGATCGCCGACGCCCGCGAAGCCAACCGCAGCTACGAGGCGAACCTCAAGATGTTCGACCAGGCCCGCCAGATGGCGAGCTCGGTGCTCGACCTGCTGCGCCGCTGATCCTTCCCCACCGCCCGCCGGTCTCTGCGCCGGCCGCCTGAAAGGCTCCCTTCATGGACATCAAGTCGACCCTCGCCTCCCAGCTCTATTCCCAGGTGCAGGCCGCCGCCAAGCCCGCCGAGCCGTCCGAGATCCAGGGCGGCGGCGCCGCCTTCGAGACCGCCGCCGCCAATTTCATGGAGACGCTGCGCGCCGGCGAGGCGACGGTGAAGGCGGGCCTCGCCGGCCGCGCCGATCCGCAGGCCGTGGTCGAGGCGCTGGCCGCGACCGAGCTCGCGGTCCAGACCGCGATCACCGTGCGCGACCGCGTGGTCGAGGCCTATCAGGAAATCCTGCGCATGCCGGTCTGAGGCCGATGACCGAGGCCCAGATCCTCGACATCCTGCGCCAGAGCCTGTGGACGGCGCTGATCATCTCGACGCCGATCCTGGCGGTGGCCCTCGTCGTGGGCCTCGCCATCGGCCTGGTGCAGGCGCTGACCTCGGTGCAGGAGATGACGCTCACCTTCGTGCCGAAGCTCGGCGCGATCCTGGTCGTGTTCTGGATGACGATGAGCTTCTCCGGGGCGACCCTGGTGCGGTTCTTTCAGGACCAGATCATCCCGATGGTGATCGCCCGCTGAGGCGGGCCTAGCCCTGCGGGTGGTCGCGCAGCGCCTCCAGACCCCCCACCCGGAATCAGCGGTAGCCGTAGCCTTCGAGCAGCACGCGGTGGCAGCCATCCTCCCCCGCCTCGCTGTGGTCCTCGCCGAGCAGGTTCACCAGCCGCCCACCCGCGCCGTTGTCCAGGCCGGTCGCGAAGCGCACCTCGCGCGACGTCTCGGCGAGGTTGTGCAGGCACAGGACGTTCGTCCCCTCCCGGTCATAGCGCACAGCGAGAACCCCCGGATCGCCGGCGTCGAGCAGCGACCATTCGCCGAGGCCGATCTCGGTGGTCTTCTGCACGCCGGGGAAGACGATGCCCTTGGCGGCGTCGGAAAGGGGCTCTGCGGTCCTTCGCGCGCCGAGCGGAACCACGGATGCTGGTCGGAGGTGTGGTTGACGACGATGTCCATCAGCACCCGGATGCCGCGGGCGTTGGCGCCGTGGGTGAACTCGACGAAATCCCCGAGCGTGCCGAAGCGCGGATCGACGTTGTAGTAGTCCATCACGTCGTAGCCGTCGTCGCGCCCGGGCGAGGGCTGGAACGGCATCAGCCAGATCGCAGTGACACCGAGCCCCTGGAGATAGTCGAGGCGACGGCTTAGCCCGCGGAAGTCGCCGACCCCGTCGCCGTCGCTGTCGAGGAAGGTCTCGACCGAGCAGCAGTAGATGACGGCGTTCTTGTACCAGCGGTCGCTGAGCATGCGGCTGTCTCCGGCTCTGCTGTGGACGGGCGCCAGCAAAGCCCATGCGGGCCATGAAAGTAAACCGCTATGGGGGACGGCTGCGAAGGCATCGCCCCGTCCTTGACCGAATCTTTACGAAACCCGGCGAGGTTCCGCGCGTGACGCAGGGCCGCCGGCCCCGTCGCGAAAGCGGGAGAGATGGATGGATCTTGCAGGCTATGTCGCGCTGACGCGCCAGTCCGGGCTCGCGAAGGAGCTGCAATCCGTCGCGAACAATATCGCGAACCTCTCGACCACCGGCTACCGCCGCGAGGGCGTCGTCTTCGCCGAGATGGTCCAGGCGCTGCCCACCGAGGGCGGCAGCGTCGCGATGACCGAGGCGCGCGGCCGCTACACCGACGAGCTGCAGGGCGGCCTCGCCCAGACCGGCGGCGAGCTCGACCTCGCCATCGAGGGCGAGGGCTACTTCACCGTACTCACGCCTCAGGGCGAGCGGCTGACCCGCGCCGGCGCCTTCCAGATGAACGGCGACGGCGAGGTGGTCAACGCCGACGGCCACCAGCTGCTCGACGAGGGCGGCGGTCCGATCGTAATTCCCTTCGAGGCCAGGAACATCGCGATTGCCGCGGACGGCACGCTGTCGGTCGATGGCGATCCGGTCGCGCGTGTCGGCCTCGTCCAGCCACTCGACCAGGCCAAGCTCTTTCGCGAGGCGGGCGTGCTCTTCCGCAACGACGGCGAGAGCGTACCGGTCGAGGAGGGGCGCGTCGTCCAGGGCTTCCTCGAGGAGTCCAACGTCAACGCCGTGGCCGAGATGTCGCGGATGATCATGGTCCAGCGGGCCTACGAATACGGCCAGAAGCTGATGGACCAGGAGGACGACCGCATCCGGCAGGTCGTCCGCACCCTCGGCCAGCAGGCCTGAGCCCCACACACGCATCCAGGAGAGACACATGCGCGCACTGAACATCGCGGCGACCGGCATGGCGGCCCAGCAGATGCGGGTCGAGACCATCTCGAACAACCTCGCGAACATGAACACCACCGCCTACAACGCCCGGCGCGCCGAGTTCTCGGACCTGCACTATCAGCAGGTCCAGCGGCCCGGCACGATCAACGCCGTCGACGGCACCGTGCTGCCGGCGGGCGTCCAGCTCGGCCTCGGCGTGCGCGCCTCGGCGGTCTCGATGCAGGTCCAGCAGGGCACCGTCGCCGAGACCGGCGGCGCGCTCGACCTCGCGATCGAGGGCAACGGCTATCTGGAGGTCACGCTGCCGAACGGCGACGCGGCCTATACCCGCGACGGCGCGCTCAAGGTGAACGGGGAGGGGTTAGTCGTGACCTCCGACGGCTTCCCGGTCGCCCCGGAGATCACCATTCCCGAGGATGCGCGCGAGATCACCATCAACGCCGACGGCGAGGTCTACGCCTATTTCGACGGGAAGGTCGATGCGCAACTGCTCGGCCAGTTCAGCCTCGGAACCTTCGCCAACGAGAAGGGGCTCGAGGCGATGGGCTCCAACCTCTACCGCGAGACGGAGGCCTCGGGCCAGCCCAACATCGGTCAGTCCGGCGAGGACGGCCGCGGCACCTTCCGCCAGGGCTATCTCGAGAACTCGAGCGTCGATGCGGTGCGCGAGATCACCCAGCTGATCGAGGCCCAGCGCGGCTACGAGCTCAACGCCAAGGTCATCACCGCCGCCGACCAGATGCTGGCCGCGACGACGCAGGTCCGCTGACGTGACGCTCCGCACCCTCTCCCTCGCGGCGCTGATCCTCGCCGCCGCCCCGCTGGCGCACGCCCAGACGGTGATGCCGGTGCGCGCCGTCCGCGCCCAGAGCATCCTCACCGCCGACGACCTGTCGCTTTCCGAAGAGACCACGCCCGGCGCCGTCCAGGCGATCGAAGCGGCGATCGGCCTCGAGGCCAAGGTCACGCTCTACCCCGGGCGGCCGGTGCTCGAGACCCAGATCGGGCCGCCGGCGCTCGTCGAGCGCAACCAGCTGGTGCGCATGGTCTATTCCGCCGGATCGCTGTCGATCACCACCGGCGGCCGCGCGCTCGACCGCGGCGGGCTTGGCGAGGCGGTGCGGGTGATGAACCTCACCTCGCGCCAGACGGTCACCGGCACGGTCGCCGCGGATGGAAGCATCGAGGTATCCCCATGAGACGCCCCCTCTCCCGCGCCCTGATCCTGGGGCTCGCCGCCGGTCTCGCGGCCTGCTCCTCTTCCGAGGTCGGCCGCGCGCCCGAAATGTCCGCAGTCGGCCAGTCCGGCTTCGAGGGCCAGCCGCTGGTGGCCCCCCAGCGCGCCGCCATCGCCGTGCCGCCGCCGCAGCCGGCGCGCTACGCCTATCAGCAGGCCTCGCTCTGGCAGGCGGGCCCCGAGACGCTGCTCGGCGACCGCCGCGCCAGCAACCTCGGCGACATCCTGACGGTTGTCATCGAGATCGACGACGGGGCCGAGATCCGCAACTCCACCGACCGCTCGCGCTCGGGCAGCGAGGGCGCCACCGTCGGCGGCTTCTTCGGCCTCGGCAACGTGATCGGCGGCGGAGACCGCGGCCTCAATCCCAATGTTGAGCTCGGCTCGCAGTCCGAATTCCGCGGCGACGGCAACGTGCGCCGGAACGAACAGCTGACGATGCGCGTCGCGGCGACCGTGGTTCAGGTGCTGCCGAATGGCCAGCTGGTGATCCAGGGCGACCAGGAGGTTCGGGTGAACAGCGAGCTGCGCGACCTCCAGGTCAGCGGCATCGTGCGGCCGATGGACATCTCGCGCTACAACGAGGTGCCCTACGACCGGATCGCCAATGCTCGCATCTCCTACGGCGGCCGCGGTCAGATCACCGATGTCCAGCAGCCGCGCTACGGTCAGCAGATCACCGACCGCCTGATGCCGTTCTGAGGGTGGGACGATGATCAAGAAGCTCCTGCCGCTGGTCCTCGCGCTCGTCGGCCTCGGCGTCGGCGTCGCTGCGGGCGTGGCGCTCAAGCCAGCCCCCGAGCCGGTCGAGACCGTGGCCGGCGACTGCGCCGCGCCGGCGGAGGCCGACGCGGGAGAGGGCCACGCCGTGGCCGAGGTGGAAGCCGCGGCCGAAGTCGCGCCCTGCGAGCCCGAGACCGACGATCCCTTCGCCAAAGTCGAGGCGCCGGAAGGCGGCCACGAGGCCGAGGGCGAGGTCGCCTACGTGCCGCTCGACAAGCCCTTCGTGGTCCCGGTGTTCCGCGACGACCGGGTCGCAGCAATGGTCGTCCTCTCGCTCTCGGTGGCGGTCGGTGCCGAGGCGCAGGGCAAGGTCGAGGCGGTGCAGCCGCGCCTGCGCGACAGCTTCCTCAAGGTGATGTTCCAGCACGCCAATTCCGGAGGCTTCGACGGCAGCTTCACCACCGGCCAGAAGCTGGCCGACCTGCACGCAGCCCTCCTCGGCGCCGCGCGCGGCATCCTGGGCACGGGCGAAGTCGGCGAGATCCTCATCACCGAGATCGCCCGCCAGGACGTCTGACACGAATGTCGGAAGATCACCCGGGGGCGCACAGGCGCAGGGTGGTGTGTGCACACGCGTGATAGTCTGTCGTGTGTGCACACGCGTGATATTCGATCACGCCCCTTGAGATCGTTCAGAAATTGTTAACGGAGCATGGCTCGTTCGAGCCTTTGCGCTCGGCGGACGTGTCGCAGGCCCGGGATCCGATCGATCGGAGGAGCTGTGATCCGCCCTCAGCTCGGCTCCGGCGCGGCGGGGGGCGGGGCGTCCCGCTCGGCCCGGGCGGCGCGCAGATAAGCCCGCTCCCGCTCGGCCTCATCCAGCATCCGCTCCAGCGCCTGGTGCTTGCCGAAGCTCTCGGCGGCCGTGGCCCGCGCGGCCTCGACCTCGGGCTCCAGCTCCCGGCGCCGGCGCTCCGCCGCGGCGATCCGCTGGTCGGCATAGGTCATCCTGAGGCCCTGGAACGCCAGTGGCAGGTCGGCATTGGCCGCGTCGGCCATGTCGGTCGCTGCGACCCGCGCGGCCTCCGCGGCCTCGGCATCGCAGCCCCGCACCTGGACGTTCAGCGCGTCGAGCCGGGCGAGGTCGCGGGTCTTGCGCGCCTCGGACGCCTCGAGGAGCTGGCGCAGCATAGCCGGCGTCACAGCTGTACCCTCCGGCTGGCGGCGCGGCGCATCTTCTCGGCGAAGCGGATGGCGGCGGCGACCGCGCGGTAGTGCTCGGGGGCGATCTCCTGGCCGATCTTGACCGTCGCGCTCAGCGCGCGCGCCGTCGGCGGATCGGAGTGGATCGGCACCCCCGCGGTCGCGGCGACCTCGCGGATGCGCAGCGCCAGCGCGTCCTCGCCCTTGGCGACGCAGGTCGGCGCCGTGCCCTTGGCGCGCGTCCATTTCAGCGCCACCGCGTAATGCGTGGGGTTCACGATCACCACATCCGCCTTCGGCACGTCGAGCATCATGCGGTTGTTGGCGATCTCCTGGCCGCGCTGGCGGCGCTGGGCCTTCATGTGCGGGTCGCCTTCGGACTGCTTGCCCTCCTCCTTGAGGTCCTGGAACGACATCCTGAGCTTGCGGGCGTGGTCGAAGCGCTGCCAGACCACGTCGACCCCGGCGATGGAGATGGCGATGACGCAGGTGATGCTCAGGAGCACCCGAAGACTGTCCATCATCATGCCGCCCAGAACCCCCGGCTCGGCGGTGGCCGCACCGATCATCCGGTCGAGGTCGCGCGCGAGGTAGAGAGAGAGCGCCACGCCGATCGCGGTCAGCTTGACCGCGGATTTCGCGAACTCCACCAGCCCGGTCGGCCCGAACTTCTGCTTGGCGTTCGACAGGATCGAGATGCGCGAAGCCTTCGGCATCAGCTTCTCGCCCGAGAAGGTGATCGCCTGCTGCGCGAAGAGGCTCACCAGCACCGCCCCGATCGGCAGCAGGAAGATCGGCATCAACGCCGCCATCGCCTCTAGGATGATCGCTCCGGACAGGCCCGGCCCGCCAGGCCCGAGGATCTGCCCCGCCAGCCGGTCCGGTTGGGCGATCAGCGCCATCATCGTCGAGGCGAAGCGCTCGACCGCGAACCCCCCCGCCGTCACCACCACCGCGAGCAGCGCGAGATAGGTGGCCGCGGTCGTCACGTCCTGCGACTTCGGGATGTCGCCTTTCTTGCGCGCCTCTTCGAGCTTCTGCGGGGTCGGGTCGAAGACCTTTTCGCCGCTCTCGTCGTCCCCGCTCATCGCGGCAGCCCCAGCGGGTCGGCGAGCACGATGTCGAGCCGCCCGGTCCAGAACATGAGGATCACGGGTGCGGCGAGCATCAGGATCAGGATGCCGCCGGCGGTGATCGCGGGCGCGCCGATGAAGGCGACCATCAACTGCGGCATCGCCCGGTTGATCGCCCCGAGCGCAAGGTTGTAGGCGAAGGCCGCGATCACGAAGGGAGCGGCGAGCGAGAATCCCAGCCCGAAGGCCTGCGCCACCCGCGCCACGCCCCAGGCCGCGACATCGCTGGCGGGCAGGGCGGCGCCTATGGGCAGGATCTCGTAGGACCCCGCCATCGCCAGCACCGCCTTGACGTGCAGGTTGCCCACGACCGCCAGCGTCAGCCCCGCCATCGTCAGCAGGTTGCCGATCGCCGGCAGCGGGTCCGGCGTCACCCCCGCGCCGAAGATCTGCGCGAGCGCGGTGGACTGCGCCGCGACCGAGCCGGCAAACTGCAGCGCCATCACCATCAGCCGGATGGATATGCCGATCATCAGACCGATCGCCGCTTCCAGGACCATCAACAGGACGTACGACCGCTCCGCCTCGACCGCTACCAGCCCCTCGGCCAGCATCGGCCAGACCACCAGCGTGAACGCGACGCTCAGCCCCAGCCGGACCCGCACCGGGATCGCCTGCTCGCCGAAGGCGGGCAGCAGCGCCATCACCGCGCCGACCCGCACGAAGACCAGGATGAACCCCGCGAGCCCCGCGGCACTCAGGTCGAGGAGCTGGGCGATCCCATCGAGCATCAGGCGAGACCCAGCACCGCGGGCCGCGACTGGGTGCCGATCTCCTCGAAGGAGAGCACGGGGTTGCGGATGCCCTTCGCGCTCAGCACGGTGTGCAGGAACCGCCGCCGCTTGGTCGAGGTCACCACCGCCGGATAGCGCCCCTGCGCCCCCGCGCTCGCGATCCGCTCGGCGATGGAGTTCGCGAGACGGTTGAACTCCGCCGGGGGCAGCGCGACGTTGACGATCCCCGACCCATCGGGCAGCTGGTATTTCTGGAACATCTCCTCCCAGGCCGGCCCGAGCTGGATCAGCGGCAGCGCCCCGTCGGGTTCCTGCACTTCGGCGACGAGCTGGAAGCCCAGCCTGTGGCGCACGTGCTCGGCCATCGCCTCCGCACTCGCCTGGCCGCCCGCGACCTCGCCCAGCGCCTCGAAGATCAGCGGCAGGTTGCGGATCGACACCCGCTCCTCGAGCAGGAGCCTGAGCACCGACTGCAGCGTGTCGAGCGGGAACTTGTCCGGCACGAACTCGTCGAGCATCCGCCGGTTCGCTTCGGCGCGCCGCGTGTCCGACAGTTGCGTGAACTCGTCGAGCAGCTTGCGCAGCGCCCGTCGCCCGAACAGCCGGCCGAAGTTCTGCTTGACGATCTCCATCAGATGCGTCGCCACCACCTCGGTCGGCGTGACCACGCTGAGGCCCATCAGCGCCGCCTCCTCCTGCTGCCCCGGATCGATCCAGCGCGCCGGCGCACCGTAGACCGGCTCGGACACCGCGCGCCCTTCGGGAGCCACGGCCCGATCGTCGGGCAGGAGCACCAGCACCTTATCGGTCTCGATCACGCTGCGCGCAGCCTCGACCCCCTGGATGCGGATCGCATAGGTTCCCGGCGGCAGCGCAACACTGTCGGTCAGCCGGATCTCCGGCATGATCAGCCCGAATTCCTGAGCGATGTGGTTGCGCATGTTGAGGATGCGCGCGTCGAGCCCCGTCGCCTCGTCCATCACCACCGGCACGAGATTGGCCGCGAACTCCATGTGGATCTCGTCGACGTCGAGCAGGTCGCCGAGCGATTTCTTCGGCGGCGGCGCGGGGGCGGGGAGGGCGGCCTCCACGGCCGCCGCCTCTTTCGTCTGCACCGACTGCGCGAGCCACGCCGCACCGCCCAGACAGCCCGCGCCGATCACGAAGGGCAGGAACGGCAGGCCGGGGATGAAGGCGAAGAGCCCCATCAGCACCGCCACCGTCGCCAGCGCCACTGGATAGCCGCCGAGCTGCTTCATCAGCGCCTTGTCGGTCGAGCCGACCAGCCCGCCCTTGGAGAGCAGCATGGCGGAGGCGATCGAGATGATCACCGCGGGGATCTGCGTGACCAGCCCGTCGCCGACGGTCAGGATCGAATAGGTCTTGAATGCCTCGCCGATCGGCATCCCGTGCACCAACACGCCGATCGCGAGCCCCATCACCAGGTTCAGCAGCGTGATGAGCAGGCCCGCCACCGCGTCGCCCTTGACGAACTTCGAGGCGCCGTCGAGCGAGCCGAAGAAGGTCGTCTCCTCCTGCTCGATGCGGCGCCGCTCGCGCGCCTCCTCGTGGCCGATGGCGCCCGCGGCCATGTCCGCGTCGATGGCGAGCTGCTTGCCGGGCATCGCGTCGAGCGCGAAGCGCGCGCCGACTTCGGCCATGCGGCCCGCGCCCTTGGTGATCACGATGAAGTTGACGATCAAGAGCACGCAGAACACCACGAGCCCCAGCGCCACCGACCCGCCCATGATGAACATGGCGAAGCCCTCGATGACGTTGCCCGCCGCCCCGGTGCCGGTATGGCCCTGGCCGATGATCAGCTTCGTCGAGGAGACGTTGAGCGACAGCCGCAGCATCAGCGAGGCGAGCAGGATCGTCGGGAAGGCCGAGAAGTCCAGCGGCCGCTGGATGAACAGCGTCACGGTGAAGATCAGGATGGCGATGGCGAAGGAGGCCGCGAGCCCGAGGTCGAGCACGATGGCCGGCATCGGCAGGACCATCATCACGATCACCGCCATCAGCGCGACCGCGAGCAGGACCGTCGGCTGGTAGAGGGCTCGGAGCGACAGGCGCGTCGGCATGGGCGCACTCAAAACAGGCTGCCGCCGGCGGCGCTCAGCAGCGGCTGCGCCTGGGAAAGCATCGGCGTGCCCTGCACCAGCAGGCCCGCTCCCTCGCGCGGGATCTGCACCGCGGCGACCGAGCCCATCACCGGCTCGGGCGGGGGACCGGCGTTGCGGATGCGCTCGACGGCCGCGGCGCGCTGTGCCTCGCGGCGCTCCTGCCGGCTGAGCCCGCGGCTCATCTGCGGCGTCTCGGGGGAGGCGCTCGCGAGCAGCGTCTCGCTCTCGCTCAGCACGCCGCCCTCGAGCGAGGTGAGCATCTGGTCGAAGCGCTTGCGGTACTTGCTGGAAAGCTCGGGCGTCAGCGAATGATAGGCGCCGGCCGCCTCCGACCAGCTTCCCCGCTCGGCATAGAGGTTCGCGAGGAACTGCGCGGCATAGGTCGCGGTGAACTCCGGATCGAACATGTCCTCGATCGACGGAAACGCCTGGCCATGCCAGCGGTAGTTGATCTGCACGCAGCCGACGTCGAAGCTCTTGCGTCCTGCCGCGAGGCTCTGGCGCCCGAATTCCAACGCCTCCTCACGGCTTTCGAACCAGAACCCCTCGCCCTCGCGGTTGATCGCCCAGGGCCAGGGCTTGAGTCGGCCGCCGGACTTGCGCCCGGTTTCGGTCAGCGCGACGGCATAGAGCACCTCGGGAGGCACGCCGCCGCGCCGCGCGCCGTTGAAGATCGCCCGCTCGCACAGTGCCGTGGAATAGTCCTGCTCCGTCGCCTCCTGAGCCCGAGCCGCCGGCGTGAGCCAGACGAGGGCCGCCACGAGCATGAGCCGCAGCCAAGAGCCGGTCCTGGGCGCCATCCGGGGTCTCTCCTCGATCCGCGTGAGACCCTCCGCTTAGCCAGCCGAGGTTACCAAGCCCTTAGCGCCGCCGGGGGCGCGGCGGCGTGGCCGTCCCCGGACCTCAGGCTCCGAAACGCGGCTCGGGGACGCCGCGCACCCCAAGGTCACGGATGGCGAAGACGCTGCCGCGCTCGGCGGGATCGTGGGGAAAGCGCGGGAGCGGGGGCCGGGCCATGGAGGTGACGAAGAGGATGTCGAGGTCGGGGCCGCCGAAGGCTGCGCTGGTGACCTTCTTGACCGGCATGTCGATCACGCGATCGACCGCGCCGTCCGGGGTGTAGCGGACGAGCTTGGCATCGTAGACCTGGGCGTTCCAGAGGCAGCCCTCGGCGTCCACCGTCGAGCCGTCGGCGGCGCCGCCGCAGGAGGTGTCGATTGTGGCGAAGGTGCGGCGGTTGGCGAGGCTGCCCGTCTCGAGATCGTAGTCGTAGGCCCAGATCTCGCCCGACCAGCTGTCGGCGAAATAGAAGGTGCGGTCGTCGGGGCTCCAGCAGGGGCCGTTCGAGACGATGATGCCGGTCTCGAGCGGATGGACGGAGAAGTCGGGATCGAGGCGATAGAGCGTGCCGTTGGGCCCGGCCTCGGCGGTGTCCATCGATCCGGCGAGGAAGCGGCCGCGGCGGTCGACCTTGCCGTCGTTGAGGCGATTGAGCGGCTTGTCCGGCTCGGGGTCGAAGATCGGGGTGCACTCGCCGGTGGCGAAGTCGAGCGCGTGGAAGCCGTTCTCCAGCGAGCAGATCGCGCCGCTGCCGTCGCGGCGGATGGCGATGGAGCCGATCTTGCCGGGCACGTCCCAGGCGCGCACCTCGGCGCCCTCGGCGGTGCAGCGGAACACCCGGCCGTCGAAGCTGTCGATGAAGTAGAGCCGCTGGTGATCGACGTCCCAGAGCGGGCCCTCGCCGAGCGTGGTCTTGACGTCGATGGCGATGTCGATGCGCATGGGGTATCCTTTCGGCGGGGCGGGCTCAGGACTCTGTCCAAGGTGAAACTATAGTTAAGTCTTTGTATTATAAGCATATTCCTGTTTTGGATTCAGCAAAGCCTCGCTAGAAAGCCACCTTGTCGCCGCCCTTGAGGGCGAGGATCTCGCGGGCCTCGGTGGGGCTGGCGATCTCGAGGCCGAGGCCTTCGACGATCTGGCGGGCGAGGCGGACCTGCTGGGCATTGGACCTAGCGAGCTTGCCCGGCCCCGCCCAGAGCGAATCCTCCATCCCGACGCGGATGTTGCCGCCCATCGCCGCGGCCATCGCCGCGATGGGCAGCTGGTTGCGCCCGGCGCCGAGCACCGACCAGCGCAGGGCGTCGCCGAAGAGACGCTTGGCGGTGCGGTGCATGTGGACCACGTCCTCCGGATGCGGGCCGATGCCGCCCAGGAGGCCGAAGACCGACTGCACGAAAAGCGGCGGCTGCACGAGGCCGCGCCCGAGGAAATGCGCGAGGTTGTAGAGATGGGAGATGTCGTAGCACTCGAACTCGAAGCGGGTGCCGGCATCGCCCAGCGTGCGCAGCACGTATTCGATGTCCTGGAAGCTGTTGCGGAACACCAGGTCGCGGCTGCCCTCCAGATGCTGGCGCTCCCAGTCGTGCTTGAAGTCCTTGAAGCGGTCGAGCATCGGGTAGAGGCCGAAGTTCATCGAGCCCATGTTGAGCGAGGCGACCTCGGGCTTGTACGTGGCCGCCGGGCGGACGCGTTCCTCCACCAGCATGGTCGGCGCGCCGCCGGTGGTGAGGTTTATCACCACGTCGGAGCGTTGCTTGATGACCTGGAGGAACGGCGCGAAGGCCTCCGGCGTCTGGTCGGGTCGGCCGGTCTCGGGGTCGCGGGCGTGGAGGTGGACGATGGCCGCCCCGGCCTCGGCGGCGCCGATCGCGGCATCGGCGATCTCCTGCGGCGTGACCGGCAGCGTCGGGGACATCGAGGGGGTGTGGATCGCGCCGGTGACGGCGCAGGTGATGATGATCTTGGGTGGCATGGGTGGCTCCTTTCAGTCGCCGAGGTCGCGGGCGGCGCGGCGTTTGTGGGCGGCAAGCGCCATCAGGCGGCGGTCGCGCCAGCGTTGCCGCTCTGCGAGCTGGCTCGCGGGCAGTCGCTCCCGGCGGTCGGCCTCGATCCGGTCCATCACCGGGCCGGACCAGTCGGTGCGGCGCTGCATCGACGGAAAGAGGCGCTCGTAGATCTGCTGGTAGCGCGTCGCATAGTCGCGCACCCCGCCGGGCGCGTTGAGGTCGATGGTCTCGAACGGTCCCATGAACGACCAGCGCAGCGCCAGCCCCTCGCGAATGCCGATGTCCACGTCCTCGATGCTGGCGTAGCCGCCTTCGACCAGCCGGAACGCCTCCTCGAGCAGCACGCCCTGGAGGCGGTTCATCACGAAGCCGTCGAGCTCGCGTTCCATGACGATCGGCGCCATGCCGCAGGCGCGCAGCAGATCGGCGGCTGCCGCGACGGTCTCGGGCGCGGTCCAGGGGGCCGGGACGACCTCGGCCGCCGGGACGAGGTAGGGCGGGTTGATCGGGTGGACGACGAGGCAGCGATGGCGGTGCGCGAGCCCCTCGGTGAAGGCGGAGGGCAGAAGCGCGGAGGAGGAGCTGGCCAGCGTCGTGGGAGGGTCGGCGGCGGCGTCGAGGCGGGCGAAGACGCGGCGCTTGATCTCCAGATCCTCGGGCGTGCTCTCCTGCACGTGCGCAACGCCGTCGAGGGCGGCGTCGAGCGTGGGGGCGATGGTGAGGTTGGCGAGGACAGCCTCGGGGGAGAGGTCGAGCAGGTCCTCCTCGGCGAGTGCCGGGAGCATGTCGCGGGCAAAGGCGAGGGCCGCCTCGGCGGTGGCTTGGGTCTCGTCGAAGAGGCGGACGGGGTGACCGGCGCGGGCGAAGACGATGGCCCAGGCGCGGCCGACGAGACCCGTGCCGACGCAGGCGATGGGGGCGCGCGTCATCACAGCGCCTCCACGTTGCCGTCGACGCCGAAGGACTGGCCGGAGAGGTTGGCGCCCATGTCCGAGAGCAGGAACGCGACGAGGGCGGCGATGTCGGCCTGGGGCGTCATGCGGCGCAGCGACACGCGCTCGAGGTATTGCGCCTTCATCGCCTCGTGGGTGAGGCCGGTCTGTGCGGCGCGGGCGGCGATGACGCTCTCCATGCGGGGTCCTTCGATGATGCCGGGCAGGACGGCGTTGACGCGGATGTTGGCCGGCCCGAGCTCCTTGGCAAGACTCTGGGTGAGGCCGATGACGCCCCATTTGGCGGCGCTGTAGGGCGTGCGGAAGGCGTAGCCGAAGCGGCCCGCGGCCGAGGACATGTTGACGATGGCGCCGCCGCCGGCGGCCTTGATCAGCGGCACGGCGAAATGGGCGCAGAGGAACTGGCCGGTGAGGCCGATGTCGAGGCAGCGGCGCCAGTCGGCGGGGGCGATGTCCTCGACGCCGCCGGTGGGGCCAGCGATCCCGGCGTTGTTGACCAGCGCGTCGAGGCCGTCCCAGTCCCGCGCGAGGTCGGCGAAGAGCGCCTGCATCGCCGCCTCGTCGGCGACGTCGGCCCGGGTGGCGGCGTGGTCGGGATGTGCGGCAGTGAAGTCGGCGAGGGCGTCCTCTGAGACGTCGGAGACGTGGACGCGCGCGCCCTGGCCGATCAGCAGGTCGGCTATGGTGCGGCCGATGCCGGAGGCCCCGCCGGAGACGAAGACGCGCAGGCCGGGGGAGAGGCGGGCGAAGGGCTCGGGCATCGGCGGCTCCTCAGGGCTTGCGTTCGCGCAGCGCCACCACGGCGCCGAGCACCACGAGGCCGAAGAGGATGGCGCGCATGGCATAGGGCAGCGTGGTGCCGGCGAGCAGGGTCTGCATCGCGGTGAGCAGCAGCACGCCGCCGACCATGCCGATATAGCTTCCGCGCCCGCCGGTGATCAGCGTGCCGCCGACGACGACGACGGCGATGGAGGGCAGCAGGTATTCGTCGCCCATCCCGAGGCTCGCCTGGCCGGAGAAGCCGGTAAGCAGCGCCCCCACCAGCGCCGCGCAGAAACCCGAGAGCATGTAGACGGCGATGATGGTGCGGTTGACGTCGATGCCCGACAGAAGCGCCACCCGCTCGCCGTTGCCGAGGCCATAGACGCGGCGGCCGAAGGGCGTGCGGGTCAGCAGCGTGACCGAGAGCGCGATGAAGCCCGCGACCAGGAAGACCACGGGGGTGATGCCGGCGAGCTTTGCCGTCATGAACCAGCGCATCAGCGGCGCCGAATAGCCCGCGGGGGTGCCCTGCGAATAGAGCAGCGCCGCGCCTTGCAGGATGCCGTTCATCGCCAGCGTCATCACGATGGGCGAGAGCCCGAGGAGTGCTATGCCGATGCCGTTGAGCGCACCGATCAGAGCCCCGAGCGCGAGGACCAGCGGCAGCGCATAGAGAAGCGGTGCGTCCCGGCCGCCGAGGAGCCCGGTCAGCACGATGCCGCCCAGGCCGATGGTCCAGGGTACCGACAGGTCGAGGCCGCCGGTGAGGATCACCGTCCCCTGGCCGAGTGCGAGGATGATCAGGAACGACGACAGGACGAGGAGCGAGTTGTAGTAGTTCCAGCTCAGGAGCGCGTTGCCGAGCACCGCTTCGGTCACGAGCACCACCGCGGCGAAGCAGAGATAGGCAGGCAGCGCGTAGCGGATCGCCTCGGCGTGGCGGCGGTGGAAGGGCGGGAGCCTTAGCTCCGCGGCGGGGCGGCCGGACAGGCGGAGGGGTGCTGCCGCGCGGGCGCCCTGTCGCGGCAGCTGGCCGGCGCGGCGCGCCTTGATGCGGCGAACGCCTGCGCGCAGCGAGGTGGCGAGACGGGCGTTGCGCCCCAGGCCGCCGGCGAGGACCGCGAGGATGAGGATCGCGCCCTCGGCGACGGTAGAGTAATAGGCCGAGACGTTGAGCACCAAGAGGACGTTGACGACGATCATCAGGATGTAGGCGCCCAGGATCGAGCCCACGACGCCGCCGCGCCCGCCGCCGAGCAGCGTTCCGCCGACGACGACCGCGGCGAAGATCTGGAGCAGCATCGGGTTGCCGACCAGCGGGTCCCCGGCGCCGGTCAGTGCGGAGATGAACACGCCTGCAAAGCCGTAGCAGCCGCCGGCGAGGACGTAGACCAGGAACTGCACCCAAACGGTGCGCACGCCCTGGGCGCGGGCGGCCTCGGGGTCGGAGCCGATGGCGTAGATCGCGGTGCCGAAGCGGGTGTTCTTGAGCCAGAGCCAGAGCAGGACGAGCAGGCCCATGACCACCAGCGGCATGGGCAGGAGGCCCGGGACCGCGTCCTGGGTCAGCGCGGCGGAGAGGCCGTAGGGCACGCTGCCGCCGGGCTTGTCCATCACGAAGAGCGTGAGGCCCTTGACGATGAACATCGTCGAGTGCGTGACGACGATCGGTTGCAGGCGCAGCACCGCGACGAAGAAGCCGTTGAAGGCGCCAACGAGCCCGCCGATGCCGATCCCCATCAGGGCGCCGAGGACGATGCCCGCGGGGCTGTCCTGCATCCGGGTTGCGAGCACGACGTTCACCAGCGAGACGACGGCACCGGCGGAGAGATCGAAGCCGCCGGTGAGGATGACAAGCGTCTGGCCCGCGGCGGCGATGGCGAGGGTGGCGCCGCCGGAGGAGAGGAAGCTCACCTCGAAGTAGCTCATCGGCCCGGCGCTCATCGCGTCGTTGAGCAGCACGAGGGCGACCAGCACGACGCCCGCGACGATCAGGCCGCGGTGGCGGGCGATGCGCCAGCGGCGGGGAGGGGCCTCGGCGAGGGCGGTCATCGCGCGGCCCCGGGGACCGGTTCGCCTTCGGTGCCGCCGAGGGCGGCCTCGACGATCGCTTCCTCGGTCTGCTTGGCGCCCGCGAGTTCGCGGACGATGCGACCCTTGTAGAGCACGAGCACGCGGTCGGCGAGGTGGACCAGCTCGGGGATCTCGGTCGAGTGGAAGAGGATGGAGCCGCCGGCCTCGACGTATTCGCGCATCAGGATGTAGAGCTCGTGCTTGGTCCCGACGTCGATGCCGCGGGTGGGGTCGAACAAGAGCAGGATTTTGCTTTCGGCGAGCAGCCACTTGGCGATGGCGATCTTCTGCTGGTTGCCGCCGGAGAAGGCGCGGGCGGGGGTCCAGAGCGCGCGGTCGTCCACCTCGACGCGGGCGAAGGCCGCGCGCACGGCGCGTGTCTCGGCGCGAGCGTCGATCAGGCCGAAGCGCGCGAAGCGGTGGATCACCGGGATCGCGGCATTGTCGCGGCCGGAGAGCTTGAGGAACAGCGCCTCGGTCTTGCGGTCCTCGGGCACCAGCCCGATGCCGATGCGCGCGTCCACCGCTTCGCTGGGCGCGGCGAGGGTGACGGGGGCGCCGTCGAGGAACAGCTGCCCGGAGGCGAGCTCGGTCGCGCCGAAGCAGGCGAGGAACAGATCGAGCTGCCCCATTCCCTGAAGCCCGGCCACGCCGAGGATCTCACCCCGGCGCAGCGTGAACGACGCGTCCTGAAGCTTTCCCCCGGTACGCAGCCGCTCGGCGCGCAGAACCTCCGAGCCGACGGCGGGCGCGGCGGGGCGCTCGGGAAACGCCTGGCCGATGGAGCGGCCGACGATCATGC
>JBBQRM010000009.1:0-19868 GCA_038214855.1 Rhodobacterales bacterium
CCTGCTCGATGAAGCTGCTCCCCTTGGCGCAGGTGACCATCTCGTCCATCAGCCGCGTGTCGCAGAGCGCGAGCCCGACCTCGGCCTTGTCGACGATCTGCGCCAGTTCGCCCGCGCGCAGCATCGGCATGGTGTTGACCACCACCGCGCCCACCTTGGTCGCGGCGAGCCAGCAGGCGACCATCGCCGGGTTGTTCGCCGAGCGGATCAGCACCCTCTGGCCCGGTTCGACGCGGTAATCCTCTACCAACACATGGGCGATGCGGTTGGTCCAGTCGGAGAGCTCCTTGTAGGTCCGCTTCCGCCCGTTGCCGATCAGTGCGACGTTGTCGCCGAAGCCGCGTTCCACCATCCTGTCGGTCAGCTCGACACCGGCGTTGAGCCGCCCCGGATAGTCGTAGCCGTCGAGGATCAGCTCTGGCCAATCCGCCTGCGCCGGCAGCCGGTCGCGGCAGAAGCTGTCCGTGTGTCCCGACCGCTGCATCACCCGGCCCCCATCGCCGCACGCGCGATGACGATCTTCTGGACGTCCGACGCGCCCTCGTAGATCCTGAGCGCCCGGATCTCGCGGTAGAGCCGCTCGACCACTGATCCCTTGCGCACGCCGTCGCCGCCGTGGAGCTGGACCGCCGCGTCGATCACGGCCTGCGCAGCTTCCGTGGCGTGGAGCTTGGCCATCGCCGCCTCGCGGGTGACACGCGCGGCGCCCATGTCCTTCGCCCAGGCGGCGCGGTAGACGAGCAGCGCCGCGGCGTCCACGTCAAGCGCCATGTCGGCGACGTGCCCCTGCACCATCTGCAGATCGCCCAGCGGCGCCCCGAAGAGCCGGCGGTCGCGCACGCGCGCCAGCGTCTCGTCGAGCGCCCGGCGCGCGAGGCCGAGCGCCGCCGCCCCCACCGTGGTGCGGAAGACGTCGAGCACCGCCATCGCGATCTTGAACCCCTCGCCAGCCGCCCCGACCAGCGCCTCTCCCGGAAGCGCCACGTCGCGGAAGGCGAGCCGCGCCAGCGGATGCGGCGAGATCGCCTCCAGGCGCTCGACGACCGCGAGGCCGGACGTGTCCGCGGGCACCACGAAGGCCGAGAGCCCCCGCGCGCCCGGCGCCTCCCCGGTCCGGGCGAAGACGCAGTAGAGATCCGCGATCCCGCCGTTCGAGATCCAGGTCTTTTCGCCGTTCAGCACATAGCCCGCGCCGTCCTGCTCCGCGGTCATGGCAATCGCGGCCACGTCCGACCCCGATGCGGGCTCGGTGAGCGCGAAGGCGGCGATGGCCGCGCCTGCCCGCGTGCGGTCGAGCCACCGTCGCTGCTCTGGGCTGCCGAAGAGGGTGATCGCGCCGGCCCCCAGTCCCTGCATGGCAAAGGCGAAATCGGCGAGCGCATCATGCCGCGCCAGCGTCTCGCGGATCAGGCAGAGCGTGCGCACGTCCGGCACGCCCGCGTCCGTAGCACTGTGCCGCAGCCAGCCGCCGGTCCCCAGCCGCACCACCAGATCGCGGCAGGCCGCGTCCACGTCGCCGTGCTCCACGGGCAGGTTCGCCGCGCACCAGACGTCGAGCTGCGCCGCGAGCCTGCGGTGGCGGTCCTCGAAGAACGGCCAGGCGAGAAAGCTCGTGTCCGGCATCAGTCGCCCTCGAAGACGGGCTTCTCGCGCGCCGTAAAGGCGCGGTAGGCGCGCTCGAAATCGGCGGTCGCCATGCAGATCGCCTGGGCCTGCGCCTCGGCCTCGATGGCGGTCTCCAGGCTCATCGACCATTCCTGGGCGAGCTGCGTCTTGGTGATCCCATGCGCGAAACTCGGCCCCGACGCGAGCTCGCCCGCCAGCGCCAGCGCCTCGGCCTCCAGCGCCTCCGGGCTCACCAAGCGGTTGTAGTAGCCCCAGGCAGCACCTTCCTCGGCGCTCATCACCCGTCCCGTCAGGAGCAGCTCCGCCGCCCGCCCCTGACCGATGATCCGAGGCAGCATCGCGCAAGCTCCCATGTCGCAGCCCGCGAGGCCGACGCGGGTGAACAGGAACGCGGTCCTTGCCCCCGGCGTCGCCAGACGCAGGTCGGCGGCCATGGTGACGATCGCGCCCGCGCCCACGGCCACCCCATCGACGGCGGCTATGATCGGCTTGCCGCAGCCGAGCATTGCCTTGACGAAGTCGCCGGTCATCCGGGTGAAGGCGAGCCGTGCGCCCATGTCCATCGCCACCAGCGGTCCGATGATGTCGTGCACGTCGCCGCCGGAGCAGAAGTTGCCGCCGTTGGGCAGGAACACCACCACCTTCACGTCCGTAGCCTGCGCCAGCGCCCGGAAGGTGTCGCGCAGTTCCGCGTAGCTCGCGAAGGTCAGCGGGTTCTTGCGGTCCGGGTTCGTGAGCCGGATGCGCGCGATCCCGTCTGCGCAAGACCAGTCGAAATGCTCCGCCCGGTGGCCCGACATCGCGCTCACGGATCGCCCCCCGAGATCGCGATCGCCTGCCCGTTGACCATCGCAGCCCCCTCCGAGCAGAGCCAGAGCGCCGCGGTGGCCACCTCCTCGGGCCGGATCATCCGCCCGACGGGGTTGGTCGTAGCGAGCCAGTCGCGCGCCTGCGTCTCGGTACGGCCGGTCTTGGCGGCGATGTTGGCCACCGTGCGGTCAGTCATCGGCGTGTCGACATAGCCGGGGCAAAGCGCGTTCACGGTGATCCCCTGCCGCGCCACTTCCTTGGCGAGCGAACGCACCAGCCCCACGACCCCGTGCTTCGAGGCGGTATAGGGTGCTACATAGGCGTCGCCCTTCAACCCCAGGATCGAGGCGATGGCGACCAGCCGCCCCGCCTTGCCCTCCGGCATCCGGCGCAACGCCTCGCGAAAGGTCAGGAACGTGCCGGTGAGGTTGGTCGCCAGCGTCTCCTGCCAGGCCTCTAAGGTCGTGCGGGCGAAAGGTGCGCTCTTGCCGCTGCCGGCGTTCGCGACGACGATCTCGACTGGCCCGGCCGCGTCGAACATCGCAGCGACAGCCGCCTCGCTCGTCACATCCGCCTGCACCCAGCGGGTGCCCGGCACCGCCTCGGCCAGAGCGCGCAGCGGCGCCTCGCTGCGTCCGGCGATGCAGACTTCGGCCCCCGCTTCGGCCAATGCGACGGCGATCGCCGCGCCCACGCCACTGCCGCCGCCCGTCACCAGCGCCCGGCGTCCCGCGAGCCCGGTCATGCCCGCAACGCCTCGGCCCGCTCCGCGAGGCGCCTGAGCTGGTCGCGGCCGGCGAGATAGGGGGCGGGCCAAGCCTGCGCAGTGTCGCCGAGAGCCACGCCCGCGTGCAGCGTCCAATAGGGGTCCGCGAGATGCGGACGCGCCAGGCACACCAGATCGGCGCGCCCGGCCATCAGGATCGAGTTCACGTGATCGGGGTCATAGATGTTGCCCACCGCCATCGTCGGCATCCGAGCCTCGTTGCGGATGCGGTCCGAGAACGGCGTCTGGAACATCCGCCCGTAGACGGGCTGTGCCGCGGTCCAGGTCTGCCCGGCCGAGACATCGCAGATGTCGGCGCCGGCCGCGTGCAGCATGGCGGCGATCTCCACCGCCATGGCCGGCGTCACCCCAGCCTCGCCCATCCAGTCGTTGGCCGAGATGCGCACCGAGATCGGCTTTTCCTCCGGCCAAGCCGCGCGCACTGCGTGGAAGACCTCGAGCGGATAGCGGATCCGGTTCTCGAGCGTGCCGCCGTACGCGTCGGTGCGCCGGTTGGTGAGCGGCGTGATGAAGGACGACAGCAGGTAGCCGTGCGCCATGTGCAGCTCGCACATGTCGAAGCCTGCCCGGTCGGCCATCTCGGCGGCGGCGACGAATTCGTCCCGCACCCTGTCCATGTCGGCACGGTCCATCGCCTTGGGCACCGCGTTGCGATTGGACCACGGCACGGCCGAGGCCGCGATCAGCGGCCAGTTGCCCTCGGTGAGCGGCGCGTCCATCTCCTCCCAGCCGAGCTGGGTCGAGCCCTTGGGGCCGGAATGGCCGATCTGCGCGCAGATCTTAGCCGGCGTTTCGGCATGGACGAAATCGACGATCCGCCGCCACGCCGTCTCGTGCTCGGGCGCGTAGAGGCCGGGGCAGCCGGGGGTGATCCTTCCCTCGGGCGAGACGCAGGTCATCTCGATGTAGACGAGCCCCGCGCCGCCCTTGGCCCGCTCGGCGTAGTGGATCAGGTGCCAGTCGGTCGGGCAGCCGTCCACCGCCTTGTACTGCGCCATCGGCGAGACCACGACGCGGTTCGCGAGCTCCATACCGCGCAGCCGGTAGGGTGCGAACATCGGCGCGCGGACGGACTCGTTGCCGCCTCGCCCCGCCTGGCGCTGAAACCAGCCTTCGGCGCTGCGCAGCCAGTCGGGGTCGCGCAGGCGCAGGTTCTCGTGGCCGATGCGCTGCGAGCGGGTGAGCAGCGAATAGGTGAACTGCACCGGCTCGAGCGGCAGGTAGCGCTCGACCGCCTCGAACCATTCCACCGAATTGCGCGCCGCGGACTGGAGCCGCAGCACCTCGAGCCTGCGGGCGTCCTCGTACTTCGCGAAGGCGCCGGCGAGCGTCGGTTCGGACTGGATGTAGTCGGCCAGCGCGACTGCGCTCTCGAGCGCGAGCTTGGTGCCCGAGCCGATGGAGAAATGCGCCGAGGCCGCGGCATCGCCCATCAGCGCGAGGTTCTCGTGGCTCCAGCGGGCGCAGAGCACGCGGGGAAAGTTGATCCAGCCGGCGCCGGCGAGGGGGGCGGCGTTCGAGATCAGCTGCTGGCCGCCGAGGTGCGCGGCGAAGATGCGCTCGCAGGCGGCGATGGACTGGTCGCGGGTCATCGCGCCGAAGCCCAGTGCCTCCCAGGTCTCGGGGGCGCATTCGACGATGAAGGTCGCGGTGTCGGCGTCGAACTGGTAGGCGTGGGCCCAGACCCAGCCGGCGGGAGTCTCCTCGAATATGAAGGTGAAGGCGTCGTCGAACTTGGCGCGCGTGCCGAGCCAGACGAACTTGTTGCGCCGGATCTCGATGTCGGGCCGGAACACCTCGGCGAAGGCCGTGCGGGCCCGCGAGTTCACGCCGTCGGCGGCGACGACGAGGTCGTGCCCGGCCATCAGGCGGCCCACGTCGGCGATCTCGGTCTCGAAGCGGAGCTCGACACCCAGCGCGCGGGCGCGGTCCTGGAGCAGGATCAGGAGCTGGCGCCGGCCGATGCCGCAGAAGCCGTGGCCGGTGGAGAGGATGCGCTCGCCGCGGATCAGGACGGCGATGTCGTCCCACCAGGCGAAATTGCGGCGGATCGTCTCGGCACTGGGAGCATCGTTTGCGGCGAGGTTGGCGAGGGTCTCGTCCGACAGGACCACGCCCCAGCCGAAGGTGTCGGTGGGGCGGTTGCGCTCATAGACCGTGACCTCGTGGGACGGGTCGCGGAGCTTCATGGAGATCGCGAAATAGAGCCCGGCCGGGCCGCCGCCCAGGCACGCGATCCTCATTTCCGGTCCTCTCGCTCGGCCATGGGCGGCAGAATGACAGGGCGTGGCGCGAACATCCACCCCGATGTTGCGGGCCGGCTTTCACGGCCTTTCACTGTGAAAGCGTGCAACCCCCATTGAAATCGTTGTGGAAAATATCGCGTTTTCATGAGTCGTTAAGGATTGGCGGGCGCGGCCCCTCCGGTCCAGACGTCGCGGGCCCGCGCGAAGGCGGCCTGGGCGATCACCACGTCGGTGCCGGTGACGGTGACGGCATAGCCCTGGTCGCGGCGGCGCACGGCGTCCTCGGGAGTGAAGGTGAAGATGCCGCAGGGCTTGGCCGCAGCGCGGCAGGCGGCGAGGATCTCGGCCAGCGCCGCCTCCAGCACCTCGGGCGTCTCGGGGGTGGCGCCGAGCGACAGGCCGAGGTCGCCGGGGCCGATGAAGACGAAATCGACGCCCTCGGTCTCCGCGATGGCGCGGGCGTTACCGACGCCGATCGCGGTCTCGATCATCACCCCGAGCGTGATCGCCGCCCGCGCGCCGCGGCTGTAGGCGGCGAAATCGGCGAAGGGGCGCACGCCACCGGCCGAGCGCAGCCCGTGCGGTGGGTAGTGGCAGGAGCGCGCCACCTGCGCGGCCTGCTCGGGCGTGTCGACGAGCGGCACGACGATGCCTTCGGCGCCGGCATCGAGCACGCGGGCGATGGCGGTGGCGCTGTGGTCCTCGGCGCGCACCAGGCAGGGCACCGCGGGCGGGCAGAGCCCGACGGCCGCCTCGAGGTCGCGGCGGTCGAAGAGCCCGTGCTGCATGTCGATCAGCACCGCCTCCGAGCCCGCGGCGATGGCGGCCTCGACCAGCGCCGGCGAGCCGAGGACGAACCAGCTGATGCCGAGCGGGCGGCCCGCGGCGAGATGCGGCTTGAGGCGGGCATTGGCGGGGTCGAACATCGCGGTGGCTCCGATCAGGTTTGGGATGGGGAGGCGCTGCGCACCCCGGCCTCGCACAGGAGCAGGAGCGGCAGGACGGTGGCGCAGAAGGCGGGCAGTTCGGTCGGCGCGAGTATCGGCCGGGAGGGGCGCAGGTTCAACCTTGAGAGCTATGCGGATCGGCACTAGGCTCCGGGGCGCTCTTGCTCCGAGGTGCCATTCCCGTGACCCCTGCCCCATCCCTGCGTTCGCGGCGGCGCGCGTGCTGAGGCGGCGCGCCGACCTGGAGGACCGGGCGCTCGCCCGCATCCGGCCGCAGATCCAGGACCTCCAGGTCGAGAACATCGCCGATCTTGCCACGGCGGCGCAGGCGATGCCCGACGCGATCCTGCTGTGGTACGGCGAGGGCGACGTGGTGACGCCCGGCTTCATCCGCGATGCCGCGAAGGCAGCACTCGATCGCGGCGAGACGTTCTATGTGCCGGACATGCGCGGCGAGCCGCGGCTGACCCGCGCGCTCGCGGAGTACCAGAGCCGGCTCCACGGCCGCGAGATCGGGCGCGAGCGCTCGACGGTGACGCCCGGTGGGATGCAGTCGGTGCATCTGGCGCTGTCGCTGATCGCCGAGACCGGCGACAACGTCGTCTACATCGAGCCGCAATGGACCAACATCCGCCAGGCGGTGCACGCGACCGGCGCGGAGCCCCGCACCGTGGCGCTGGTCGAGGCGCAGGGGGTCTGGCGGCTCGATCTCGACGCGCTGTTCGCGGCCTGCGACGCGCGGACGCGGGCGATCATGTTCTCCACGCCCTCCAATCCGCTCGGCTGGACCGCGAGCGAGGCGGAGCTGGCGGCGCTGATAGCCTTCAGCCGCGAGACCGGGATCTGGATCGTCTCGGACGAGCTCTACAACCGGCTGCATTTCAGCCGCCCCGCCGCGCCCTCGATCCTGGCCCATGCCGAGGACGAGGACCTGGTGCTCGCGGTGAACGGCTTCTCCAAGGCCTGGGCGATGACCGGCTGGCGGATCGGCTGGCTGACGCATCCGCGCTCCGTCGCTCCGGCGCTCGGGGCGATGACGCAGTACATGAACAGCGGCACCGCGGCCTTCGTGCAGGCCGGCGCGCTCGCGGCGCTGACGCAAGGCGAGGACTTCGCCGCGGCAACGCGGGCGCGCTGCCGCGAGGGGGTCGAGATCGCCTACCGCGTGCTGGGGCGGGCGAACCGCATCCGGCTGTCCTCGAAGCCCGAGGCGGGGATGTACGTCTTCTTCGGGGTAGAGGGCGAGGCGGACACGCGCGCGATCTGCCGGCGGTTCCTCGAGGAGGCGCAGGTGGGACTTGCTCCGGGGTGGCTCTTCGGCGAGGCTTCGCGGGGCCACCTGCGCATGTGCGTCTGCCGCGATCCCGACGAGGTCGAGGAAGCCTGCCGGCGCATCGCGTCCCTGCTGGTCTGAAGGCCGGCGGTCACAACGACGGCGCGGCGATCCGACCGCGCCCCAACCGGGAGACGGCAAGCATGAGAACGACGCTCGGGATATGGGCCCTGGCCAGCGCGCTGGCGCTGGGCTCCGCCGCCGCGGCCGAGACTTTGCGCGTGGGCGCCTACGCTGCGAATCCGCCCTGGGAGGTGAAGAACACCGCCGGCGAGTTCGAGGGCTTCGAGGTGGAGATGGTCCGCGAGATCGGCGAGCGGCTCGGGATGGACGTGGCTTTCGATGACCTGGGCTTCCAGGCGCTGTTCGCGGCGACCTCCTCGGGGCGGGTCGATGCGGCGATCTCGTCGATCACCATCACGCCGGAGCGGCTGAAGAGCCAGTCGTTCACGCAAGGGTACTACGACGCGGATCTGGCACTGGCGGCGAACAAGTCGGCGGGGATCGAGAGCCTCGCGGACATGGAGGGCAAGACCGCAGGGGTGCTGTCGACCTCGACCGGCGACATCTGGGCGCATGCGAACCAGGGGGAATACGGATTCGCCGACATCCTGGGCTACAACACCCAGCAGGAGATGATCCTCGATACCCAGCTCGGCCGCGCCGACGGGGCGATCAGCGACATCACCGGCTTCCAGTATTCCTTCGCGAACATGCCGGAGATGGAGGTGGTCGAGCGCATCCCGACCGGCGACCGCTACGGGCTGATGATGACCAAGGACCACCCGCTGCTCGAGCAGATCAACGACGCGATCAGCGCGATGAAGGAGGACGGCACGATGGCCGCACTCCACGAGAAGTGGCTGGGCGCCGCGGCCGAGCCCGGCACCTCGACCGTGACGGTCGAGGGCATCCCGCAGGCGGAGTGAGCCTGCCCGGGCGCCGGTCGGCGCATGTCGGGGCTGATCGAGACCTTCTTCAACGCCGAGGTGATGGCGGCGACCCTGCCGATGCTGCTGCGGGGGCTCGGCAACACCGTGAAGCTGACGCTGACCGCGGTGGTCTTCGGCGGGCTCGCGGGGGTGGCGATCTGCCTTGCGCGGCTCTACGGGCCGCGGGGGGTGCGGCTCGCGGCGATCGGCTTCATCGACGTGTTCCGGGCGCTGCCGCTCCTGGTGGTGCTGATCGTGATCTACTACGCGCTGCCCTTCGTGGGGGTGCGGTTCGACTCGTTCACGTCCGCGAGCCTGGCGCTGTCGATCATCCTCGCAGCCTATACCGCGGAGGTGTTCCGCGCCGGGATCGAGAGCATTCCGCGGGGCCAGTTCGAGGCGGCGGACGCGCTCGGCCTGCCCTTCGGGGTGGCGCTGTGGAAGATCGTGCTGCCGCAGGCGATCCGGATCGCGACGCCGGCGCAGACCTCGAACTGCGTCGCCATCGCCAAGGACACCTCGCTCGCCTCGGTGGTGGCGATGCCGGACCTGCTGAAGCAGGCGACCGACGCGCAGGCGCTGATGGCCAATCCCTCGCCGCTGATCTCGGCGGCGCTGATCTATCTGGTGCTGCTCTGGCCGCTGGTGCGGCTGGTCTCGACGCTGGAGAAGCGGGGGCAGGCGGCGCGGCGGTAGGGGCGCGGGCCGCGTGAGTCACGGTGTTTCACGGTGTTTCACAGTGAAACGATGCAACGGGTGTTGAAAACACTAGGGATATTTCGGCGTTTTTACCGTCTGTTAACGATCCCGCGCGGCGGGCGGCGGGGACTTTCCTTCAGAACGTCCACCAGGTCGCGAGCTTGATTCCGTAGGTATCCTCTCCGGCGAGGCCGGCGTCGAGGCCGAGCTGGAGGTGGGTGCGCGCGCCGAACCTGCGCACGACGGAGGGGGCGAGGCGGACCGCCGGGTCGGCGTCGGGGAAGCGCGCGGTCTGGAGCTGGGCGATGAGCATCGTGCGCTCGGTGGGCCTGATCCCGGCGGTGAAGTCGGCCTTGAGCACGAGATCGGCGGAGGGGAGGCGCCATTCGGCGGTCGCGTCCACGCCCAGCCAGCCGGCGCCCCAGCGGCTCTCGAAGCCGCGGCCCCACGAGAGGCCGGGGCGCAGGCGCGCCTCGCTCCCGTCGAGCACGTGGTCGCGCCAGCCGAGGCCGAGCTCGGCGGAGACGATCTGGCCGCCCTCGCTCTGCCAGACCGGGTGGCGGGCGAAGGCGAGCGCCGTGGTGACGGGGAAGTCGCCGCGGCCGTGACCGGCGTCGAGGCCGACGGTCCAGCTCTCGCTCAAGCCGTACTCGGCGAAGATCGATGTGTAGGATTCCAGGTCGGCGAGCGGCGCGCGCAGGTCCATCGGACCGGTGGTGAAGCGCTGGCTGACCGAGAGAAAGGCGGTGCCGGGCTCGCGCGGCCAGGCGCCGGCGGTGGCTTCAGCCGCGCCGATCAGCAGCATCGCCCCTGCCAGCAAAGCCCGCACGTCCGTCCTCCTGCCGGAGCGAAGCAGGCGGCATTCGGGGTTAACGGAAGGTTACCGCGCGGCGGCGGCGGGGGCGGCGAAGCTCTCGATCGTGCGGATCGCCCCGTCGAGCGCGGTCCCGTCGGCATCCGCGAGCGCCGCGTCGCGCAGGCGGCGGAGCCAGTCGGCGGCATCCGCGCGGCCTTCGAGCAGCGGCAGGGCGGCGAGCACCCGGTCGAACTTCGAGAGGCCGCGGGCATGGGTGTCGCTGTAACCCTTGATCAGGCGGCGGCAGACGAGCACCTCGACGCCGAGCGCGTCGTCGCGGGCGCGGGCTTTGAGCGCGCGGGCGAGCCAGGCCTCGAGATGCGCGGTCTCCGCGCGGTGGCGCAGCATCGCCCGCCGCCAGGGCCGGAGCCCCGCGATCAGCCAGAGCGCGGTGAAGCCGAACGCGCCGTCGCTGCGCAGCCGGCGTCCGCGGTCGACAACCCGGTCGAGGGCGCGCATCAGCCTCGGCCGCGCCGTCACTGCCCGGCCGAGCCGCGCGGGCAGCAGACCCGCGACCTCGGCCATGCGGGGGTGGAAGTATTCGGTGACGCGCAGCGTCTGGCCGGGCCGCAGCATGGCGCCCTCCGCCACCCTGGCGCTGCGGGGGGCGCGGGTCTTGAGGTCGGCGACGCGAATCAGGTCGTCGTAGACCATCGCGTTCGCGAGGTGCTTGGCCGCCGCGACGCCGAAGGCGTGGCCGTGGGCGCCGCTGTCGCCGGCGAGCGCCCGGTCGAGCCGGTCGAGATATTCCCCGCCATAGGACGGGTCCTGGAAGTCCACGACCTTGCGCAGCCCGGCCGCAGCCATCACGCGCACCGGCTCGGGCAGTGCTGCGGCGCGCGCCGCCAGCCGCTCCCAGTCGCGCAGCGCCCGGGCGGGGCCCGCGACGGTGGGCTCGGCTGCGGGCGGAGGGAGAGGCATGGGCTCCGCCGCCCCGCCGGCGCGGTCGCAGGCTTCGGTGAAGGCGCGCAGGCTCGCCTCCGCGCCGCGGCCGGAGGCGGCGACCACCGCCTCGAAGGCCGGGCGGCCGAAGGGAAGGACGCCCGCGCCTGCGAGCGCGCCGAAGAGGCTCGCGGAGACGACGCTGCCGGCGCGGGCGGCGATTGCCTCCATGTCGAAGGCGATCAGCCGCACTGACGCCGCCTCGGCCGCCGCGCGCAGGCGGGCGGGGTCGCTGCGGCCGTCGCCGGGGACGGTCTTCTCGGAGACCGCGAGCAGCCGGTGGTCGGAGGCGATCAGCACCGTGCGCCCGGGCATCACGAACCCGCGCAGGATCGCGCGGCCGGCTTCGGCGAACTCGGCCGCGATCAGCACGTCGACGTCGCCCGGCGCGGGGCTGAGCGCGAAGACGGGGCGTGCCTCCGGGCACGTCGGCTCGCGCGGCGCCATTTCGACGTAGTAGATCGTGGCGCCCGTCCGCTGGGCCACGCCCGCGACCGACGTCGCCTGCACGTGCCAGCCCTCCGCTTCCGCAAGCGCGGTGATCCAGGCGGTGAGCACGCCCCCGCCCTGGCCACCGACCGCGAGGATCGCGAGCTTGAGGATGCCGCTCACGGCGGGGCGTCGGCGAAGCCGAGGCGGCGGGACGCGCGGCGGCGCTGGAGCCAGCCGGTCCAGCGCGCGGCGCGCCGGGCGCGGCGCCGCTCCCGCGGCGTGGGGTTGGTCACGACCTCGGTGCGGTAGAACGAGGGGCAGAGGACGGCGGCATCGGCCACCTCGCCGCAATTGCCGCAGCCGACGCAGCCCGCGTCGATCGCGGCCACGGGGTCGTCGCGCAAAGGGTCGGGGAGGGTCTTGAGCGTGAGCGAGGGGCAGCCCGACAGGCGGATGCAGGCGTGATCCCCGGTGCAGACGTCCTCGTCGACGCCGAAGCGGGTGCGCACGACGCGCGAACCCCTTGCCGCCGCCTCGGCGAGGAGCGGCACCTCGCGGCGCTGGCGGTTGAGCATGCATTCGGAGGAGGCGACGATGACCTTCGGGCCGGGCTCGGGGGTCGTCAGCGCCTCCTTCAGCACGGCGCGCATGGCGCCGACGTCGTAGGTGCGGTCGATCTGGCGCAGCCATGTCACGCCCATCGCCTCCACGGCGCGCGTGATCGGATGGCGCGTGGCCTTGGAGCGGTTGGCGGCGCGCGAGGACAGGATGTCCTGGCCCCCGGTCGCGGCGGAATAGAAGTTGTCCACCACCACGATCACCCCGTCGTTGCGGTTGAAGACGGCGTTGCCGATCGAGCTGGTCAGCCCGTTGTGCCAGAAGCCGCCGTCGCCGACGAAGGAGATCGACCGCCGCTTTGCGTCCGGGGCGCTGAGCGCCGAGGCCGAGGCGGGGCCGAGCCCGTATCCCATCGTGGTCGCGCCGAGCTCGAAGGGCGGCATGATCGAAAACAGGTGGCAGCCGATGTCGGAGGCGATGTGGTGGGGGCCCAGTTCCTCCTCCACGAGCTTGGTCGCGGCGAAGATCGGTCGCTCCGGGCAGCCGATGCAGAATCCCGGCGGCCGGGCGGGAACCGCGGCGGCGAGGCCTTCGAGGGCGGGCGGCAGCGGTTCGGCGTTCGGGGCGCGGCGCGCGTCGCTCAGCAGATCCGCATCATGGGCGGCGAGAAAGGCGCGCAGGCCGGCGAGCATCGCCTCGCCGGTGTACTCGCCCGCCATCGGCAGCACGTCCTTGCCGGCGAGGCGCACGGACCCGCCGGCGGCGTAGAGAATCGCGCCGAGGGCCTGCTCGATGTAGGCGGGCTGGCCCTCCTCGACGACCAGCACCGCCTCCTTGCCGGCGCAAAAGCCGAGGAGCTCGGGCTCGACCAGCGGATAGGTGACGTTCATCACGTAGAGCGGCACGCGGGTCTCGCCGTAGAGATCGGCGAGGCCGAGGCGCTGGAGCGCGCGGATCACGGCGTTGTACATGCCGCCCTGAAGGACGATGCCGGTGCCCCCGCGCGCGGGGCCGAACGTCTCGTTGAGCCGGTGGGCGCGGATGTAGTCGATGGCGGCGGGCAGGCGGCGCTCGATCTTCTCCTTCTCGTGGAGAAACGAGGCCGGCGGCAGGACGATGCGCGCAGTGTCGCGGCGGGGATGCTCGAGCGCGTCCTTGACCGTCATCGGCGGGCGGACGTTGTCGCGGGCGGTGAAGCTGCCGTACACGTGGCAGCAGCGGATGCGCACCTCGAGCATGACCGGGGTGTTGGACGCCTCCGACAGCGCGAAGCCGTGCCCGACCGCGGCCACGATCGAGGGCAGGTTCGGGCGCGGGTCGAGCAGCCAGACCTGGGACTTCATCGCGAAGGCGTGGCTGCGCTCCTGCATGATCGACGAGCCCTCGCCGTAATCCTCGCCGACGACGATCAGCGCCCCCCCGGTCACGCCGCCGCTCGCGAGGTTGGCGAGCGCGTCGGAGGCGACGTTGGTGCCGACGGTGGACTTGAAGGTCGCGGCACCCCGGATCGGGTAGTGGACGGAGGCCGCGAGCATCGCGGTCGCCGCGGCCTCGGAGGCCGAGGCCTCGAAATGCACGCCGAGCTCGCCGAGGATGTCTTGAGCATCGGCGAGCACGTCCATCAGATGGCTGATCGGCGCGCCCTGGTAGCCGCCGACGTAGCCGACGCCGTTCTCTAGCAGCGCCTTGGTGATCGCGAGGATGCCCTCGCCGCTGAAGGTCTCGCCCTCCCGCAGGCGGAGCTTCTCGACCTCGCGCGCGAAGGATCTCTCGGCCATCGCGCCGTCTCTCCGGACCTCAGGCCCGCGGCACCAGCGCCAGCGCCCGGATCGGGCTGCCGGTGCCGTTCACGAGCTTCAGCGGCGCCGCGATCAGTACCGCGCCCTTCGGCGGCAGCCGGTCGAGCTGGGCGAGGCTCGCGAGGCCGTAGCGGTTCGCGGCATGGAGCAGGTTGTGCGCCGGGAACGGCGGCGTCATCCCTGCCGCCTGCCCTGCGTCGGTGCCGATGCATTCGTTGCCCCAGCCGACCGCGCCCTGCGAGATCACATACTCGATGCAATCGACGGTCGGCCCCGGCGAATGCGGCCCGTGCGCATCGGCGTTCAGGAACTCGGCCTCCGAGCCGCCCCGCTTGTACCAGTCGGTGCGCAGCACCACCCACTCGCCAGGCCGGATCTCGCCGTGCTCGGCCTCCCAGGCGCGCACGCCGCCCGCGTCGAGCAGGAAGTCGGGGTCGCGCCCGGCCTCGGCCGAGCGATCGATGACGTTGACCGGGGCGACGAAGGCCTTGGGCGGAATGGTGTCGGTGTAGCCGTCGGCATAGTCGCGGCCGGTGATCCAGTGATGCGGCGCATCGAAATGCGTGCCGGAATGCTCGCCGAGCTTGAGCCAGTTCCAGGCCCAGAACGGCCCGTCGTCGTCGTATTCCGAGATCCTGTGCACCTCGATCTTCGGCGTATCGCGGGCGAACTCCGGCGGTAGCTTCAGGAGCGGCGTGTCGGGTCCCAGCGGTCCGGTCAGGTCCACCACCGCGACTTCTCCGGCGAGCAGCATCGCGCCCAGCCGCTCCAGCATCACCTTGGCCTCTAGCATCGCCGTTCCCCCCCGTCGTCGCGCCTGCTTTTACGCTAGAGGCATTTGCCCGCCCCTGCAAACACCGCTGCGGAGCCGATTTGCCTGGCGCCCGAACCCGGGTGCGCCGCGGCATGGTTGCCGGGAGCGCAGCGCGCCGCCGGCGACGCGCCCAGCCCTTGTGAAGCGGCCCTCAACCGGCGTAACTGGGCCCGGCGCCGGCGACGAGCGTCTGCAAACCCTCGATATTCCCGCCGTTCCAGCCCCCTGAGGTTTCGCAAGAGATGAAGCGCCTGCTTCCGCTGCTGGTTTTCGTCGCGATCGCGCTGACGGGTATCGCCGCCGCGGGCATCGTCTGGGTGTCGAACCGACAATCCGAGCAGGTCCAGTTCGCGGCGGTGGCGGAGGAGGCGACCAACCGGGTCGAGGCGCGCATCGCCCGCAACATGCTGCTGATCGAGGCGACGGCGGCGCTGTTCGAGGCCAAGGCGAGCCGGGTCTCGGCCGGGGATTTCGCGACCTACGTGCGCTCCCTCAGGCTCCCCGAGCGCCAGTCCGGCATCGCCGGCCTCGGCTACAGCGCCTTCGTGCGCCGCGACGAACGCGAGGCGCTGGCGCGCGCGGTCGAACTGCTCGGCGGCGGTCCGCTCGAGATCTGGCCCGAGACCGGGGAGGAGGACGCGGCCGTCGTCGTGCTCTTCGAGTCGATCCAGGACCGGCCGCCGGCGACGGGCTACGACGCCTATTCGGAGGGCGCGCGGCGTGTGGCGATCGACCGTGCGATTGCCGAGCGCGTGCCGCAGGCGACCGAGCCGATCCAGCTCGTGCGCGACACCAGCCCGCCGCAGCCGGGATTCGTGGTCTTCGCACCGGTCTATGCACGCAACTTCGGGATCGACCGGCGCGAGGCTGCGGCGCTCCCCACGGGCTTCGTCTTCGGCGGCTTCAGGATCGGCGAGTTGCTGGAGTCGGCGCTCGCCCAGCCGCCGCGCCTGCCGCTGCATCTGAGCGTCTTCGACGGCGACGACGCGGACCGCGTGCTCTTCGACTACGGCGAGCCTGCGACCGGTCGCTTCGGCACCGGCTTCGACGTGACGCACCGTGTCACCGTCGCCGGACAGGAGTGGCGGCTGGAATTCACGCCGACCGCCGCCTTCAACCCCTCCTCGGCGCGGTATCTCACGCTCCTGCTGGCCGGCGCATCGCTGATGATCGCAGCCTTCGGCGCCGGGCTTCTGCGCGCGCAGGCGCAGGCGCATCAGAACGCCGAGCTCCTCGCGGTCACCACCCAGCAGAACCTGGTGCAGAAGGAGCTGATGCTCCAGGAGATGAAGCACCGCATCAAGAACGCGATCGCGCGCATCCTCGCGATAGCGCGGCAGACCGCGGCGGGGGCAGAAGACCTCGACGGCTTCACCGAAACTTTCACCCAGCGCCTTCAGGCGATGTCGAGCGCGCAGGACATGCTGACGCGCTCGACCTGGCAGCACGCCGACCTGCGGGCGCTGATCCTGGAGGAGCTGAGCCAGGTCTTCGGGCCGGCGTTCGACGCGGCACAGGTCGCGGGGCCGCAGATCGAGATCGACGAGCAGACGACGCAGGCCCTCGGCCTCACCTTCCACGAGCTCGCCACCAATGCGCTGAAATACTGCAAGACGCACGACGGGTGCCCCGACGTGGCGGTAGCTTGGCATCTGGAGCGCGGCGACGGCGCCACGGAGGTGGTGATCGACTGGCGCGAGCGCTGCGCCGAGCCGATCGTCCCGCCGCGCGAGACCGGCTTCGGCACGCGGCTGATCGAGGCGAACGTGCGCCATGACCTGAAGGGCAGGATCGAGCGGGAGTACCTGCCCGAAGGCCTGCGCCTGAGGCTGGTCGTGCCGCTGGCCGCATCCGCTGCGCAACCCGGCGCGGGCGCGAGGCGGGGGAGGCGGGCTGCCGCGCATCCGGGCGCGGCGGGAACCCGGCGCGCGCCGGAGCGTTGATGGGGGCGTCGAGGCGATCGACGTCGCACGATGCGTTCCCGACATGCGAACGGCCGATGCGGTCCACTTGAGAGGAGCAGACGATGCTGAACAGGATTCTCGCCACCACCGCGCTCGCGACGGTGCTGGCCGTGGGCGCACAGGCCCAGACCACGACCGACACCGACACCTCGACCGACACGCAGACCACCACCGGGACGCAGCCGGCCGAGACGTCCACCGACACCGAGGCCACGACGGAGACCGGGACGGAGGCCACCACGACCGAGGGCGAGACAGGCACCGTCGGCGAGGCAACGACCGAAGGCACCGATGCCATCACGGACGAAGCCACCACGGACACGGAGGCCACGACCGGCACCGTCGTGGTCGAGCCGACCACCGAGGAGGACGTGATCGAGGGCACGACTTCCGAGGGCACGATGGGCGCGGAAACCGAAGAGCCCGAAATTGAGGCGGCGCCGGACGACACGACGATCGAGACCGAGGGCACTGCGGATGTCGAGGTGATCGAGACCGACACAGGCGAGGCCGATGCGGTCGAGACCGAGATGGCTCCCGAGGCGACCGGGGAGGCGGCACCCGAAGCGGCGGTGGACGCCGATCCCGACATGCCGATGATGGACGAGAGCCTCGTCACCGAGGGCTATACCGCGGTCGATCTCGGGGTTCTGTCGGTAGACGATCTGGTTGGCTCCGACATCAACAACGCCGACGGCGAGAAGGTCGCGACGGTCGATGACGTGATCCTCACCACCGGCGGCCAGATCGAGAGCGTGGTCGCGAAGTTTGGCGGCTTCCTCGGGTTCGGCGCCAAGACGACTCTGCTCGACCTGAACGAGGTGGCGATCGTCAACGACGCCGAGGGGGCGGTCTCCGTGCTCACCAACCTCACGCCGGAAGAGCTGGAGAGCCGCCCCGCATACGAGGGCTGATCGCGCCGCCGAGCCGGCAACGGCCGCCGGGCTGACCCCGGCGGCCGTCTTCATGCCGATGCCATGAGCGGTGCTGGCGGAAGAGAAGCGTCAGCGTTACCCGGTCCACCATCGGCATCGGCATCTCGAAAGACCATTTCGATGCGCATCGCCAGGGCGGCGTCCGACCAGGTGGCAACGGTGCGAAATCCTTTCCATGTGGTTAATGACACCGTAAAAAGCTTTCTCTATCAATATCTTGCGGATTTGCTCAAGCGTGAGCAGCCTTGAGCATCACCGGCTCCAACCAGATCATCCTGCTCGAAGATCGCTCTGGCCGAACGGCGCCACCCGGCGGGGCTGAGGGCTCTGATCGTCCGGATCGGTGGGGACGCCGCGCGCGTGGTGTTCGAGCCGACCGGCGCATACCATCGCGCCCGCGAGCACGCGCTGGCCGCGGCCAGCATGCCCTTCGCAAAGGTAAACCCCCCGGGCAGGCCCGCGCTGATCCGGGACCGCACCGCGGTGCGCAACCATGCCGGTCAGCTGCGGCTGGCGCTTCTGCGACGGCAGGGCCGCGCGCGCCTGGCCCGGATCGAGCGCGACCTCGGCGCTGGCGATGCGGCCATTCGCGGGTGGGCGAGAAGCGGCCGCGTGGTTCCGTGAGCACGCCTCCGGCGTAACGGGAACGCGCCCGGCGCGGCAGGCCGGGCGGGACAGGAAAGCGGGGGGCTGGTCGAGCCATTCGAGCGCAGCCCATACCAGGACCACCGAGCCCGGCTCAGTTCCGCAGCACCATGCAATCCCCGCCCGTCGCCCGCAGGCGGTCGCACAGGGCGTTTGCAGCAGAGCGGCTGTCGCGCCCGATCTGCGCCAGGTAGAGCGGGCGCGGCATGCCGGCCGTCCTGCCATGGGTGTAGGCGACGTTCTCGCCGCCCATGACCGCGGCATGGCGGTTGCGCAGGCGCCCGACCTGGCGCTCCGCGCCCGAGAGCTCGCGGTTGGAGGCGATGATCACCCCCCAGGGCAGGACCGGCGGCGCGGTGCGGAACTCGCGCAGGCTGCGGTTGGAGGCAAGCGTGATGCAGGCCGGAGCGAAGGCCTCCTCGCCTGCCAGCGACAGGTCCACGACGTCGGGCGGCGCGTCACGCCAGGCCTCGGCGGAATGGCCGGTAATCGCCCGGACATAGGCGATGGTCTCGCGCGGCAGGCCGCCCTGGCGGGCGATGAAACGTTCCGCGCGGGCCTCGCCGCCGTTGTAGGCGACCGCTGCCAGGCCGATGTTGCCGTAGGCGCTGGCCAGCTCGGCCAGGTAGCGCGCCGAGGCGACCAGCGCCTCGGCGGGATTGAACGGGTCGGCGAGGCCGCGCAGCCGCGCCGTATCGGGCATGAACTGGGCGATGCCGAGTGCACCCGCGGGGCTGACGGCGCCCGCATCGAACAGGCTCTCCTTCCAGATCAGCCGGGCGAGGAAATGCGGATCGAGCGCATTGTCGACGGCGGCCGCCTCGATCACCCCGCAGACGTCGGCGATGTAGCTCGCGAGCCCGATGCAGGCGCCGCGATCCGCGGTGCAGCGCAGCTCGTCCGGCTCCGGCTCGCGCGAGCGCGAGGCGCGGGAGCGCGGCCGCGGTTCGGCCGAAATGCCCTCGGCGGCCGCCTCCTCCGGCTCGGCGGCGCCGAGGGCGGCAGATGCGGCGGGATCCGCCCGACTGACTGCAGGTGCGACTACTGCCGCAAAGACCGCGAGTCCGGCAGAGAGGGCGAGCAACCTGATGCGTTCGACGGACATGGCGGGGCGGAGCGTAGCGGCTTTCGCCCCGTGCCTCCAGCCGGCATTCGAACGGATTCAACTCATCCTTAACGCCCACCCCTCCCCCGCGCGCGTCAGCGGAGCCGCTCGATCAACGCCATCGCTGCGGCCGGGTTCCGCGGCTTCGCGCCACCGATCACGTAGAGAAACACCTCTCGGCGGTCGGGCGCCGCCTCGTCCGCCGCCACCCGCTCCAACCCCGCCGGGACCTCCCCCGACGCCCAGGCCCGGGCCCGTGCCGCCCAGACGTCGAGCGCCCCGGAAGCGTAGCCCGCGGGTTCCGTCTCCACCGAACCCATGATCCGGGCATAGACGAAGGGCGCGGTCGGATCGGCGATCTGCGGATGCGCGCTGTCGCCGGCCACGACGATGGCCACCTCGTGCGCGCGCGCGAGCTCCACGAACTCCGGCACGCGG
>JBBQRM010000010.1:0-19317 GCA_038214855.1 Rhodobacterales bacterium
GAAGAAGGACACGATGCCCAGCGCCACCCCGATCTGGATACGCAGCAGGATCAGGCCCAGGCCGCAGAGCGTGGCGACGGCGCCGATGGTGACGTTGTCCACGGCCTTCAGCTCGGATCGGAGGGGGTGTCGGGTGTCGCCGGGGTCGGGTCGAAGCACGGATCGGTGGCCGCGCGCCAGGCGTGCAGCAGGCAGGCGAGCATCACCGCGGCAAAGCCTAGCGGCAGCGAGAACTTCGCGGGCCAGATGGTGATCAGGATCGAGGTCATGAGGATCTCGCCGATCTGCCAGGCCTCCACCGCATCGACCCAGGTCTGCCAGGCGAGGATCGCGAAGAAGAGCGCCGAGACGAGATAGCCGAGCGTGTCGGTCACCCGCCGCAACCCGCGGGGGAACAGGCGGACGACCAGATCGACCGCGATATGGTCGTGCCTGAGCTCGACGATGGCGAGCGGCAGGAAGACGAGCGCGACCATGTGGTAGACCGAGACGATCTCGAGGTTGCCCTCGATCGGCGCGCCGAGGATGTTCTTCATCATCACATCGACCACCGTCTGGAGCATCATCAGCACCAGTGCCGCGCCGGCCACGACGGCGAGTGCCGTGGCGAGCGCGCCGAGCCACCGCTCGACCGTCCGGATCACGGGGCGTCCCGCCGCACCGTCACCTTGCCGTTGGCGATATCGTCCGCGCTCGCTGCGGGATCGCGCTCGGCCGGCGGACCCCAACCGCCGCCGCCGGCGGTGCCGACCGTCACCCGGTCGCCGGGCGCGAGCCGGGTCACGATCTTGGAGCGGATCTCCTCGATGCGCCCGTCGGCCCGGCGGATCTCGGACTGCGCCAGCCCGCCCCGCCCGCCGCCCGCGGCGCCCGCGGCGGCATGGAAGTGGCGCTCGCCGCGGTGCGAGAACGAGACGGTGCCGTCCACGTCGTCCAGCACCTCGAACTCGCGCACCTGCCCCAGCCCGCCGCGGAAGCGCCCAGCCCCGCCGGTGTCGGGGCGAAGGGCGGAGCGGAGCACCCGGATCGGCGCCTCCATCTCCATCGCCTCTGCCGGCACGTTCATACAGTTGGTCGCGTCGGTCTCGATCGCATCCACCCCGTCGCGGTCCGGGGCCGCACCCGATCCGCTGGCCAGAAGGTCGCCGGTGACGAAACCGGTCCCGTCGCGGCGGCGCCCGCCGAAGGCCATGACGACCAGCTCGCCCGCGTGGCTCGCCGGCGCGCGCTCGGGCATCGTGCCGGCCAGCGCCGCCAGCATGCAGCCGGTGATCCGCTTGATCGTCGCGGTGCGCGCGTTCACCGGCGAGGGCGGGCTTGGGTTGACCAGGCTGCCCTCGGGCAGCGTCAGCCGGATCGGGCGGAAGCAGCCGCCGTTGTTGGGGATCGCGGGATCGGTCGCGGCGCGCACCGCGTAGCAGGCGGCGGCCAGGCTGCCGGAGGGGACGCAGTTGACCGGTCCGCGCACCTGCGTGCTGGTGCCGGTCAGGTCGAAGTGGATGCCGGCCTCCTCCAGCGTCACCGCCACCTCGATGCGGACCTTTCGGTCGAGCTCCACCCCGTCGTTGTCGAGGAAGTCCACGTGCCGCCATGTGCCGCGCGGCAGCGCGGCGAGGGCCGCACGCGTCATCGCCTCGGACCGGTCGAGCAGCGTGCCGAAGGCTTGGCCAAGCGTTCCTGCGCCGTAGTGCGTCGTCATCTCGCCCAGCCGCACCCCGGCGGTCTTGCAGGCGGCGATCTGGGCGTGGAGATCGCCGAGGAAGATGTCGGGCACGCGGCTGTTGAGCCTCAGGATGCCGGTCAGGCCCTCGTCGAACACCCCCTCGCGCGCCCAGGCGAGCGGCGGCAGGCGCAGGCCCTCCTGCCAGATCTCGGTCGCATCGGTCGGCACGGAGCCCGCGGTCTTGCCGCCGACGTCCTGATGGTGGGTCATCGTGGCGGCCAGCGCCAGCACCCGGCCCGCCGCCAGCACCGGCATCACCAAGGCGACGTCGGGCAGATGCGTGCCGCCGCAATAGGGGTCGTTGAGGATGTAGACGTCGCCCTCGCGCATCTGCGCCACCGGGAAGCGGTTGAGGATCGCGGCCACCGCCGGGATCAGCGTGCCGAGGTGGATCGGGATCGCGCAGGCCTGGGCCAGCGTCACGCCCTCGGGGGTGAAGAGGCTCGCCGAGGCGTCGAGCCCCTCCTTGACCAGAGGCGAGCAGGAGCTGTTGAGCAGCACCGTCTCCATCTCCTCGGCGATGGTGTCGAGCCGGTGGCGGATCACCTCGAGCGTGACGGGATCGGTCATGCCGCCTCCAGGACGAGGGCGCCGCTCTGTCCGGCCCGCGCCCGCCAGCCGGGCGGCACCAGCGTGGTGCTGTCGGCCTGCTCGATCACCGCAGGCCCGGTGACGGCGCCACCGGGCGCGATCCGGGCGCGGTCGTGGATCTCGGCCTCGACCGGTCCCGCCTCGGGCAGCACGATGCGGCGACGGCCCTTGAGCGAGTGTCCATCTCCGGGGGCGGCCGGCGCGAACGGATCGGGCAGGAAGGCGCGGTGGGTGACGCGGAGGTTGACGATCTTCACCGGCGCGCCGGTCGAGTGGCCGTTGATCCGCCGATGCGCCGCCTCGAACCTTGCGCGCGCCGCGCCGAGCGGGTCGGGCTCCGCCGGGTCGTAAGGGATTTCGAGCGTGTGGCTCTGGCCCTGGTAGGCGAGATCGGCGAAGGCTGCGCGGTCCTGGCCGAGCGTGTCTGCGTCCTCGCTGGCCATCAGCGCCGCCGCCTGGTCGTGCAGCGCCTCGAGCGCCGCGGCCACCGCCTCCGGCGTCGCCTCGGCGAGCGGCCGGTGGAAGGGCCCCGCCGCCTCGTGCTCGATCACCGCTGAGAGCAGCCCCGCCGCCGAGAGGACGCCGGGATGCCGCGGCACCAGCACCGTGCGGATGCCGAGATCACGCGCCAGCGCCGTCGCGTGCAGCCCGCCGGCGCCCCCGAGCGCGACCAGCGCGAAGTCGCGCGGATCGAGTCCGCGGTTGAGCGACACGAGCCGGATGCCGTCGGCCATATGCGCGTTGGCGATGCGGTGAATACCGGCGGCGGCCGCCTCGGCGGTCATGGCGAGCGCCGCCGCGAGACGGCCCACCGCCGCAGCCGCGCGCGCGGGGTCGAGCACGAGCGTGCCGCCGGCGAAATAGGCGGGGTCCAGATAGCCGAGCACCACCGAGGCGTCGGTGACGGTCGGCTCCTCCCCGCCCCGCCCGTAGCAGGCCGGCCCCGGCTCGGCGCCGGCCGACCGGGGGCCGACGCGCAGGCCGCCGGCGGCATCGATCCAGGCGATGCTGCCGCCGCCGGCGCCGAGCGTCACGATATCGAGCATCGGCACGCGGACGGGGTAGCCCCCGACCTCGGCCCCCGGGCGGACCGCCACCTCGCCGTTCTCGGCCAGGGCGATGTCGCTCGACGTGCCGCCGATGTCGATGGAGACGATGCTGCCTCGGCCGGCGCGGGCCGCCTCGTCGCGGGCGCCGATCACCCCGGCCGCGGGACCGGACAGGAACAGCCGGACCGGCCGGCGCCGCGCCACGACAGAGCCGGTCAGGCCGCCGCGCGACTGCATGACCTGGAGCGGCGCGGGGCTGCCGGCCCGCGCCAGAACCCGCTCCAGCCGGTCGAGATAGCCGTCGACCACCGGCTTGACATAGGCGTCGAAGCAGGTCGCGGCGGTCCGCTCGTATTCGCGGAACGCCGGATCGACCTCGGACGACCGCGACACCGGCACGCCCGGCAACGCTGCGCGCACCGCCTCGGCCACCCGCCGCTCGTGCGCCGGATCGAGGAAGGAGAAAAGCAGGCAGACCGCCACCGCCTCGACCTCCTCCCGCCGCAGCGTCTCGATCGCGCGCTCGAGGCTCGCCGCGTCCAGAGGGATCACGATGCTGCCGTCCGCGCCGATCCGCTCGCGCACCTCGACCCGACGGGCGCCGGGCACCAGCCAGCCCGGCGTCTCGGGGCGCAGCGCCAGATCGTAGAGCTGCCGGCGCATCTGCCGGCCGATCTCGAGCGTGTCGCGGAAGCCCTCGGTGGTGATCAGCCCGACGCGGGCGCCCGTGCGCTCGATCACCGCATTGGTCGCAACCGTCGTGCCATGGGCGAAGCGGGTGATCGAGGCCGCGTCGATCCCGTGCTCGCGCGCCAGCCGCTCCAGCGCCTGCGCCGCGGCGAGGCTGCGGTCGGCGGTGGTGGTCAGGAGCTTCATGGTGATCAGGCCGTCGGGGCCGGCGTAGACGACGTCGGTGAAGGTGCCGCCGATGTCGATGCCGACGCTGTTTCCCATCACCGGGTGCGGCCGTAGGCGGCCTCGGCCGCCGCGGGCGTGAGGTAACCCTGGCGGATGTCCTCGGCGATCATCTCGCCCGGACGCTCGGAGGGCGGGCCGTAGCCGCCGCCGCCGGCGGTGACGATGGTCAGCACGTCGCCCTTTGCGAGCGTCACCTGGGTCTTGGTCGGAAGCGGGATGATCTCGTCGCCGCGGCGGATCTCGAGGCGCGTCCGCCCGCCGTCCTCGCCGCCGAAAAGGCCCCAGGGCGCGAGTTTCGCCCGGTCGGAGTAGCAGGCGAAGTTCACCCCGTCCTTCAGCACCTCGAAGCTGCGCCAGAGCCCCAGCCCGCCGCGCCGCCGCCCGGCCCCGCCCGAATCCGGCACCAGCCCGTAGCCGACCACCCGGAAATGCGCAAAGTCCATGTCGGTGGCCTCGACCGGCGTGTTGGTGCAGTTCGACAGCGCCGAATCCACGCCGTCGCAGCCGTCCACCCGCGGCGAAGCGCCGAAGCCGCCGCCGTAGATCTCGAGATACACCCGGTAGCGCCCCTCGGCGAGATGCGAGAACGCCAGCGAATGCGTGGTGTCGTTGCCGCTGGCGATCACCCGGTCCGGGACCGCCTGGGCCAGGGCGCGGAGCACCGCGTCGAAGCAGCGATAGGCCGACAGCATCCGCGCCCGCACCGGTGCAGGGTAATCTGGGTTGACCAGACATCCCTTGGGCGCGGTGACATGAACCGGCTTCTTCACACCCTCGTTGAACGGGATGTCGGGGCTGGTCAGCGCCGACTTCACCGCCGCCAGCGTTGCCGAGACGGTCGAGGCGAAGGGGCAGTTCAGGTTCCGCCCCACCTGCGGCCCGGTGCCGGCGTAATCGACCGAAATCGTGTCGCCGCGCACCGAGACCCGCGCCTTGACCACCAGCGGCGCGTCGCTCAGCCCGTCGTCGTCGACCGCGTCCTCGCCCTCGTAGTCGCCGTCCGGCACCTCGGCCACCGCCGCGCGGAACCGCCGCTCGGAATAGTCGATCAGCTCGCGCATCGTGGCCTTCACCAGATCGGCGCCGTAGCGGCGGCAGAGCTGCGCCACCCGCTCCGCGCCGATGGCGTTGGCGGCGAACTGGGCGTAGAAATCGCCGATCGTCTGGTCCGGCGCGCGGATGTTGGCGGCGATCAGCCGCTCGAGGTTGCCTCCCTGCCAGTCGCGCTCGAGGTTCCAGACCGAAGGCGGGAAGATCAGACCCTCGGCATGGACGTCGGCGGCGTTCGGCGTGAGCCCGGGATTGCCGCCGCCGAGGTCGAGGTGGTGCGTCACCGACCCCGCGAAACCCACGAGCCGGTCGTCCACGAAGATCGGAGAGTAGATGAACACGTCCTGCAGGTGCTGGCCGCCGCGGTAGGGGTCGTTGTTGATGTAGAAGTCGCCCGGCCCCAGCCGCTCGGGCGGCACCACCGCGGCGCAGGCGCGGAAGATGTCGGACATCGGCCCGAGCTGCATCGGGATCAGCTCGGCCTGCGCCACGACGTTGCCGGTCGCGTCGAACAGCGCCGCCGAGCCGTCCTGCGCCTCGCGGATGATGTTGGAATAGGAGGAGCGGATCAGCTTCACCCCCATCTCGCGCGCCGAGGCCGTCAGGCCCTGGCTGATGACGGCGTAGTCGACTGGGTCGAGGCCGGTGCGTCCCGCATCCTCAGGCATCGTGCCGCTCCATGATGGTGTTGTCGTTCTCGTCCCGGTGCGCGCTCCAGCCCTCGGGCACGAAGACGGTCGAGGTCGGGTCCTCGAGCAGCGCCGGTCCCGCAACCGGCCGCCCGAGCGCCGCGCGCCCGACCAGCCGCCCGGTCATACGCCGCCTCCGGTGGAACAGCGTGACCTCCTGGTCGCGGGCGGGAGCCGCCTCGGTCTCGGTGAGCAGCGGCAGCTCGGCCAGCGGTGCGGTGAGGCCGAGGCGGAAGGAGACGAACTCGACCGGCCGCTCGGCACCGCCGAAGACATAGACCCGCCGGTGCGCCTCGGCGAAGCGCCCAGCCACGGCCTCCGCGGTCAGCGCCGCAAGATCGGCGGGATCGAAGTTGACTGGAACTTCAAAGGCCTGGCCGACGAAGCGCATGTCTGCGGTGAAGGCGAGATCGAACGGCCCCACGAGCCGCATCGCCTGCGCCCGCGCCTCCGCCTCGGCGCGCATCTCGGCGAAGGCCGCACGCAACACGTCCGCCGCGGCGGCGTCGACCGGCGCCCGGCGGGTCAGGCTCGCGTAGTGCTGGAAGTCCGAGGCGATCAGCCCGTAGGCCGAGATGACGCCCGCGCTCGGCGGCACGACGACGCGGCCGACGCCGAGCTCCTCGGCCACCCGCGCCGCGTGCAGGGGCCCGGCGCCGCCGAAGGGCACCAGAACATAGTCGCGCGGATCGAGGCCGCGCTCGGTGGAGACGAGCTGGATCGCGCGAGTGATGTTGGCGTCGGCGAGTTGGATCGCGCTGTCGGCCGCCTCCTCGAGGCTCATGCCGAAGCGCGCGGCGAGCGGCTCGAAGGCGCGTCGCGACAGCGCCGGATCGATCCGCATCCGGCCGCCGAGGAAGGCCTCCGGCCGGATCGTCTGGCAGATGACATGCGCGTCGGTCAGCGTCGGCACGGTGCCGCCGCGGTCGTAGCAGGCGGGGCCGGGCACGGCGCCGGCGGATTGCGGCCCGACCCGCAGCATCCCGCCCTCGTCGACCCAGACGGCCGAGCCACCGCCGGCGCCGATCGTGTTGATGTCGATGATCGGCACCCGGATCGGCAATCCGCCGATGTGGAACTCCTGCGTCAAATGCGGCTGGCCGCCGGTCACCGCGCTCACGTCCGTCGAGGTTCCGCCCATGTCGAGCGTGAGCAGGTTGGCAAACCCCGAGCGCCCGACCTGGCGCACCGCCCCGATCACGCCCGCGGCCGGCCCCGACAGCAGCGCACCCACGGCATTGCGCCGCATCGCCTCGGCCGGCAGCCGTCCGCCGTTCGACTGCATGACGCTGAAGCGTCCGGCGAAGCCGCCCTCGGTCAGACGCTCCTCGAAGCGGCGGATGTAGCGGTCGATCACCGGCTGGACATAGGCCGCGAGCGTGGTGGTCGAGGCGCGCTCGAACTCGCGGAACTCCCGCGTCACGTCCGAGGAAATCGTCACGTGCAGCCCCGGCGCCGCCTCCGCGATCAGGTCGCGCAGCGCCTCTTCATGCGCCGGGTTCACATAGGCGTTGAGCAGGCAGATCGCGATCGCCTCGAAGGCGCCGCCCGTCAGCGGCCCGATCAGCTCGGCGCGCACCGCCTCGGCGTCGAGCGGGGTCAGCACCTCGCCGTCCGCGAGCACCCGCTCCGCGACCTCGAAGCTGTCGGCGCGGCTGACGACCGGCACGGGCTTGGCGTATTCGAGGTCATAGATGCGCGCGCGACCGTGGCGCTGCATCAGCAGGATGTCGCGGAAGCCCTTCGTGGTCACGAAGGCGGTGCGGAACCCCTTGCGCTCCAGCACTGCATTGGTGGCCACCGTCGAGCCGTGGGCGAGATCCTCGATCGCCTCGATCGCCGTGCCGCTTTCGGCGAGCACGGCGAAGGCACCTTCGTCGGGATGCGCCGGCGTGCTCGGGCTCTTGGCGATCCGCACGCCGGACGGGCCGATCTCCACCAGGTCGGTGAAGGTGCCCCCTACTTCGACACCGACGCGGGTCAAGTCTCGCTCCGTGCTAGATGGTCCTCGCGACTCTAGAGCGTCGATGTGCGAGGTTGCAAGGCGTGACGGCGGGAGGGACGGGCGCGTGGCCAGCGAGGAGGCGGACCGGAGGGCGACGCTCGCCAATCTCGCCGCGCTCGTCTTCCTGTGGGGCGGCAACTACACCTGGGTGAAGATCGCGGTCCGGGACGTGGGTCCGCTCTACTTCAACCTGCTGCGCTACGGCGGCGCGGTGGTGGTGTTCGTCGGCATTGCCGCCGCCACGGGGCAGCTCGGCACGCTGCTGCCCGAGCGCGGCGAGCGGGCGGCCCTGGCGGTGGTCGGGCTGCTGCAGGCGGCGCTGATGACGACGATGACCGCCCTGGCGCTCCTCTGGCTCGACGCGAGCCAGGTGGTGCTGATCGCCTATTCCGTCCCGGTCTGGGCGCTGATCTGGGGCGCCCTTGTGCTGCGCGAGCGGATCACGCCGCCCGCGGCGCTCGGCGCCGGGCTCGGCCTCGGCGGTCTGGCGCTGCTGACCGATCCGTTCGGCGCGACCTGGGCGTCCGGGGCACTGCCGGGAGTTCTCGCGGCACTGATCGGCGTCAACGGCTAGGCGCTCGGCGCGGTGCTCTACCGCAGGCGGGCGTGGGTCACCGGCTTCTGGCGGCAGGTCTTCTGGCAGATGCTGGCGACCGCGCTCGCCATGGCGTTGCTCGCGCCGCTCTTCGAGGACGCGCGCAGCATCGATTTCAGCGCGCCGATGCTGACCGTTGCCGCCTACAACGCCGTCGGCCCGACGCTGCTCGGCTTCTTCTGCTGGGCACAGGCGCTCTCGCGAACGACCGCGGCTGCGGCGGGGCAGGTGATGATCCTCGCGCCGCTCTTCGGCGTGCTGCAGAGCCACCTGGTCCTGGGCGAACCGCTCGGCCCCCACGTCCTGGGCGCCTCTCTCCTCGTCGCGGCCGGCGCCTGGCTCGCACTCGGCCAGAGCCGCTGAGCCCGCGGCCTCCACGCGCGCGGCAAAAACAGAGATATCTTTTTACATCAAAGGGATAACATATGTTTCAAGTTGGACAGCCGCCCGCCGACGCCGGCTCTACACCCCCAGCGCCACGCCGTCGTGGCCGGGATCGGCGCCGCCGTCCAGCGTACCACCGTCGATGCGGATGCCGTGCACGGCGCCGATGCCGAAGGTCAGCGCCGAGCGGATCACCTCGTAGCCCTCCGCCTCGAGGGGCTCGACCAGATAGCCGGGGATGCGGTTGGTGATGTCGATAGCGTTGGAGGTGGCGGAGAACCGCGGCGCCGACACGGCGGGCCCCATCGTCATGCCGACATCGACGACGTTGAGCAGCGCCTGGAGCACGCCCATCGCGATCTGGGTGCCGCCGGGCGCACCGATGACGAGATGCGGCGCGCCAGCGCGGAAGACGATGGTTGGGCAGATCGAGCTGAACCGGCTCTTGCCCGGCACGATCGACCCCGCCCTGCCCGGTCGCGGATCGAACACCGCCATGCAGCCGTTCATCATGAAGCCGAGCCCCTCCGGGATGACGCCCGAGGGCATCCCGAGCGAATGGGTCATCGTCACGCACATGCCGTCCCGATCGACCACCGCCACATGCGTCGTGTGCGGCGCCTCGGGCTGACCGAGGCGCGGCACCTCGATGCGCTCGCCCTCCCTGATCCTAGCTGCGATGCCGGCGGCATAGCCCTTGTCCGTCAGGTGGGCCGGAATCCCGACGAAGGCCGGGTCGCCGACATGCGCGTCCTTGTCCGCGGTCGCGGCCTTCATCGCCTCGGCGACGGTGCGGATGTAGCCGGTGGAATTGTGGCCGAGCGCCGCGAGATCGAAGCTTTCCAGGATGTTCAGCATCTCGAGGAGCAGGATTCCGCCGCCCGGCGGGTGGTTGGTGGCGATGTCGAGGCCGCGATAATTGCCGCGGAGCGGCCGCCCTCGCGTCGTGCGATAGGCCGCCAGGTCCTCGCGGGTGATCAGCCCGCCGTGGGCCGCCATATCCGCCTCGATCCGCTCGGCGATCTCGCCGCGGTAGAAGACCTCCGGCCCCTCCCGCGCGATCAGCGCCAACGTCCGGGCGAGGTCCGGGTTCTCGACCCGCTCGCCGATGCGCTTGATCTGCCCGCCGGTGAAGTAGATCTCCCGTCCGATCGGCGAATAGGCCAGCCGGCGCTCCACCGCGACGCGGCCATGCTCCGCGCCGTGCGTCCACCAGTAATGGACATGCGGGCGGACGACGAAGCCGCGCTCGGCCCGGGCCACGGCGGGGGCGCAGACGTCGGCCCAGTCCCAGGTGCCGTAATCCCGCACCGCCTCGTGATAGGCCATCAGCGAACCTGGCGTCGCCACCGCCTGGTGGCCGAGGTCGTTCGCGTGGTCGCGCAGGACGAAGCCGAAGCCGTCGCGGGTCTCGCCCTCAAGCCGGTCGGCCCACATGTCGGGCGTCGCGGCGAGCGGGGTCTTGGCGTGGAAGTCGATAGTCTCGTGCCGTCCGCTGGTGGGGTCGTAGATCTGGCACGACCCAAACCCGGCGATGCCGCACATCTGCGGATCGACCACGCCCTGGACGAGTGCCGCGGCCATCGCCGCATCCACCGCGTTCCCGCCGCGCATCAGCACGCGCGCGCCGGCCTCCGATGCCTCGGGCTGCGCCGTCACGATCATCGCCGGACTGGTCATCGCGCGCTCCGTTCAGCAAGCTCGGCGAAGGCTAGCGCCGCCGCGCTCTCCTGTCGATCACGGTGCACCCGAGGAGCGGGCGAGGAACGCCGCCATCGCCGCCTCCATGGTCACGAAGACCGCGTTCATCGCCGTCAGCGCCTCGATCAGGCGCTCGAGCATCATCATCCGGTGACCCCTGCCGATCACATAGGGGTGGCAGGTATAGGTCAGGATGCCCCAGTCGGTGACGCGCGTCATGTACAGGAAATCGTCGGTCCAGTTGCGCAGCACCGCCTCGGCGTTCATCAGCCCCGGCAGGATGTGATCCGGCGTGCGCACAAATTCGAAATGCGGATGATCGTCGAGGCTCCAGCTGATCGGCATCTCGACCAGCCGCGTCTTCTGTCCGAAGCCGAAGGGCGCGTCGACCGTCGGCCGATCCCCGCTCCGCGCGAAATAAGGCGTGTGGTCGTTGCCCATCATGCTGCTGTCGTAGTCGAAACCGTGCTCGAGCAGCAGATCGACCGTCGCGGGGCTGAGATCCCAGGAGGGCGAGCGGTAGCCACGAGGGTATTTGCCCGTCAGGCGCCGGATGCATTCGCGGCCCTTCAGGAGCTCGTCGGCCTCGCGCTCGGGCGCCAGGCTCGCCGGGGGCAGGTGGGAATAGCCGTGATGGACGATCTCGTGCCCCGCCGCGACGATGCGCTCGCAGGCCGCGGGATGGCTGTCGATGACGACGCCGGGGATGCACCACGACGACCGGAGCCCGAAGTTCTCCAGGAGCGCCAGGATCCGCTCGGCGCCGACGAGGCCGAACTCGCCGCGCGACACCGGCGTGGGGCTGGTGAGACCGCGCGCGGTCCAGCCGGACCAGAGGTCGAAGTCGAAGGTGAGACAGGCCAGATGCCGCGGCACGTCTTGGGTCTCCTCGCGTCTCGCTCAGACGTTCAGCCTGTCGCGCCAGCGATAGAAACGGATCGAGGGCGCGAGAAACCACGGGTTGCCGCGGTAGAAGGGTCGGGTCCGGAACGCGAGCCCGTCGAGGCCCGTGCGACCCTCCCTCAGCCCCAGCACCTTCTGGCCGAGCCGCATCCCGAAATAGCTCGCCAGCGAGACGCCGGAGCCGCAGTAGCCGGCGGCGTGGTGGAGGCCGTCGTGCTCGCCCAGATGCGGAAGCGTGTCGAAGGTATAGGCGACGAAGCCGAGCCAGGAATGGCTGATCCGAACCGCGCCGAGCTCGGGGAAGATCCTCGCCATCTCGGCGTGCAGCCGTGGGGCGCTCCTGCGCGGGTCGGTCTCGCCGGCGCTGACCCTTCCGCCGAAGAGGATGCGCCGACGGTCGGGCGAGGCGCGGTAGTAATAGACCACCTTGCGCGTGTCGCTGACCATGCGGTCCTGCGGGATCAGGCGGTCGACCAACCCCGGCGCGAGAGGCTCGGTGGCGATGATGTAGCTGCCGATCGGGATCACCCGCCGCCTCAGCCAGGGCGAGGCAGCGCCGGTGTAGCCGTTGGTCGCCAGCACGACCTCGCGGGCGCGCACCCGTCCCCGCGCGGTCTGGAGCAGGTAGCCGTCGCGCTCGCGGGCAATCCCCGCGACGGGGCAGTGCGGCACCAGCGTCGCGCCGGCGGAGAGGGCCCGGGCGAGCAGGCCGGCGTGGTAGCGGGCCGGATCGAGCGCCGCGTGGGTCGGATAGACCACGCCTCCGTAATAGGCGTCGGTCCCGAGCTCCCGGTGCTGCTCGGCCCGTGGCACGAGCTGCGCCTCCACCTCGAGCCCCGGCGGCTGGGCCGACAGCGCGCGGGCAAGGGCCTGGTAGCGGGCGGCGTTGTGGGCGGCGTGAAACCGGCCGGTGCGGCGGAAGTCGCAGTCGATCGCCTCGTCGTTCAGGAAATCGCCGATCCAGGCCAGCGCCTCCCGTCCCGTCTCGAGGATTGCCCGCGCCTTCTCGGGGCCGTGGCGGCGGGCGAGCTCGGCGTGGCCGGGCTTGATGGAGGTGCTGACCTGCCCGCCGTTGCGGGTGCTGCAGCCCCAACCGGCCTCCTGCGCCTCGAGGATGAGCGTGCGCCGTCCGGCGCGGGCGAGAACGAGCGCGGCATGGAGCCCGGTGTAGCCGGAGCCGACAACGGCCACGTCGGCCGCCTCGGGGAGGTTGGCGCCGTCGAGCGCGGGGCGAGGCGTCCTGTCCCACCAGTAGGGGGTGGTGCTGAAGTCTTCGGTGAACAGGTCGGGGCGCATGCCGTGACCTAGCGGGCGCGGCCGGCGTGGGCAAGCGGGAGATCGCCGGCACGCCCGAAGCCCCGGCCGACGCGGGTGTTCGTCGCGCAGGACGACGTGGCCGCGGCGGTGCTCGACGGCGCTGCTGCGCGTCAGTTGGTGGCGGCGGCGCCGCGCGGATCGGAGGCGGGATCGACGTAGGTGATGTCGAACGGTCCCTCGCCGTGGAGCTGGACCACGGTCTCGGCGCCGGTCCAGACGTAGTGCGGCGCGCCGGCGGGCATCGAGACGTAGGCGCCGGCCTGCATCGGCCGGGTGGCGGCGCGGTCGAGCGTCTCGCCGTGACCGATGTTGAGCGTGCCGGAGACGACGGTGATGTTCTCCGCCTTGGAGTGCCGGTGGGCCGGGATCTCGTAGCCGCCGGGGAACTTCAGGCGCAGAACGAAGGGGCCGGCCTCGCCGGGGTTGCCGGAGAGGACGGTGATCTGAGGCCCGGGCGGCAGCGTCGGCGGGCCGTCGGCCCAGGCCATGGCATCGGGCGCGACCATCGTCGGCTCGGCGGCGCCGGACGGAGCGGCGGCGAGCAGGGTGGCTAGGCCGAGGGCGAAGGCTGCGGCGCGCAGCGTGGGTACGGGAGCGACAGACATCGGGTTTCCTCCGGTTGGCGGCCGCGCGATCCGCAGCCGTGGCGCCAGGAAAGCGCGGCGGCGCCAGGCGGGCCAGTGCAGGAACTGGACCTTGGAAACGCGCCCGATCCGGGCGACGGGGAACCGGGACTGAACGGTGCCGGCCTGTGCAACTTCTGGGGTTTCACTGTGAAACATGACACCTGCCATTGAAATAATTGGATAAAAAATGGCATTTTTACATTTCGTTAGGAATCTCGCACATCGACGGGGGATGCGGAACGCGGCCCGGTTTCCGATGCTTCAGCGCCGCCGATCCGGCAGGGAAACACCCCGGAGGCCCGCGGCGGCAGGCGCGCGGTACAGTTCCGATACCGCCGGATGCTTCCGGGGCCTAGCGAAAGGCGCTGAGTCTTCCGTCCACGGTGACCACGTACATCGTGCCGCCGGCGACGGCGGGGGCGGCGGCGGCGCCGGCGGGCAGCGGGATGGCGCCGAGGGAGCGGCCGTCCTCGGGGGCGAAGGCGCGGAGCTGGCCGTCACCGCCCGCAACCCACAGCCGGCCGCCGGCGAGAACCGGACCGTAATGGGGGATGGCGGCGAGACGCTTGCGGGGGCGGGCGTATTGCGGCAGCTGCACCGTCCAGGCGACCGCGCCCGAAGCCGCATCGATACGCACCAGCGCGCCTTCGTCCGACAGCAGGAACAGCGCGTTGCCGGCGGGCCAGGCCGGTCCGTAGGCGCCTTCGGGCAGCGTCCAGAGACGCTCGCCGCTGCGGCGCTCGAGCGCGACCGTCCGGCCGCTCTGGTTCGAGGCGTAGACGGTATCGCCGTCGATCACCGGATCGCCGGTGATGTCGTTGATGCTGCGGCGCACCAGCGCCCGCCTGCCGCCGGTGACCGCCGTGCCCCAGACCTGGAGCCCGTTGCGCGCGAGCAGGCCCAGCACCTCGCCGGAGGAGAAGGGCACGACGACGAGCGACCCGTCCACCGCCGGGCTGGCGCCGCCGAGCACGCCCGCGCCGCTGGCGGCGCCCTGGACCCGCCAGAGCGTGCGGCCAGAGGCTGTGTCGAGCGCGAAGGCGGTGTCGTCGCGCAGGACGACGAAGACGCGGCCGCCCTCGACGGCGGGCGCGGCGCGGGCCGGCGCGCCGAGGGCGCGGCGCCAGGCGACGGCGCCGGTCGCGGGGTCGAGCGCCAGCGCCTCGCCGAAGCCGGTGGTGACAAAGAGCGCGGAGCCCGCGAGCGCCATGCCGCCGCCGGGGCCTGTATCCGCGCGCTGGCCCTCGGGCACGAGGCTCTGCGACCAGACGAGGCCGCCCTGCGGCGTGAGGGCCGACAGGCGGCCTTCGGCGTCCATTGCGAAGACGAGGCCGCCGCCGACCACCGGCCCGGCGAGCAGGCGGTTGCGCCGCGACGAACCCGCGCCGATGTCGGCCGACCAGACCAGACGCGGCGAAGGCGAGAGCGCGGGATGGGCGAGGCGCCCGGCCGCTGTGCCGTTGCGATGCGTCCAGGCGGCGTTGACCTGCGGAGGCGGCAGCGCCAGCGGCCGGACGCCCGTGGCCTCGGTGGCGCTGAGTGTGACCGGTTCGGGGCGCACATCGAAGCGCTCGCCGGGCAGGATCGGCTCGTCGTTGCCGCAGGCCGCGAGCGCGAGCAGCGCGAGGGCTGCGAGGCCGAGGCGGCGCGGCGGAACGGGGATCACGGGCGAGGCACTCAGCCGCCGGGGGCGATCGCGGGCGCCTCGGGCGCGACGGCGCCGCCGGAGGCGATGATCAGCTGCCGGGCGCGGCCACGCAGCGCCTCCGGCGCCTCCGGCGCCTCGGGCGCGGCGAGGGCGGCTTCGAGATCGGCGATGGCGGCCTGGGTGTCGCCAGATTCGAGATGGACGAGGGCGCGCTGCTCGAGCGCGAGCGGGCGGAACGGCGCGCCGTCGGCGGCGAGCGTCTCGATCGTCGCGAGGCGCTCGTCGGCGGGCATGTCGGAGCCGAGCACCATCACCCGCTGGAGGGAAGCGAGCGCACGGTAGAGCTCCGCTGCCTCGCCGCTCTCGGCGATCTCGGCGAGCACGGCACCGGCCCCGGAGGCATCGCCCGCGTCGATCAGCGCCCCGGCCTCGGCGGTGCGCACGACGGGCGCGCCCCGCCCGCCCGCTTGGGCGAGGGCCGCCAGCTCGGCCGCGCGGGCTTCGGAATCGGCGGCGAGATAGGCCTGGCTGAGCGCGGCCCCCGCCGCCTCGGCGCGGGTAACGGCTCGGGACTTGCGCCATTCGTTGACCGCGACGGCGCCGACGACGATCAGCACGAGTGCTGCGATCAACCAGAACCAGCGGCTCAGGAAGGTATAGAGGCGCTCGCGCCGGACCTCCTCGCTCACCTCGCTGATGAAGGAATCACTGTCGCTCACGCGCATCTCCGCTGGCCCCGGCGCGTCGGTATATCCCCCGCCCCCTCCCCTGCCAAGCCCGAAGGGTGGCGCATTGCCGAGGCGGGAGAAGCGCCTATCTGTCCGGTCTGCGACCTGCTATGGTTCCGCCGCCCGGGGCCGGCGAGGGGGCCTGCGTGAATTTGCGCGCGCCCGGGCAGCGGAGGCGGCCGGGAACGGCCGAAGACCGCTCCGAGACAATGCGCAGCAGGGAAGGCCGGTGCGGGCAGAACCGGCGGCCGGGGAGTAAGCGATGCGTCTGGTGCCGATCCTGAGCGCGCTCGTCGTGGGGCTCGTGCTCTACGCCTTCGTGATGCAGCGCGACTGGCTGCGCGCGGTCGCGGGCGCCGAGAGCGCACCGGGGGTCGAGGTCGTGGCCACCGACGAGGTCGCGGCGGAGGCGGCGACGGGGGCGACCTCGGTGGTGGTCGATCGCTCCGAGGCGCGCCCCGTGCAGAGCGGCATCGTCATGCGCGGCCGCACCGCGGCTTCGCGCCGGGTCGCGGTGCGGGCCGAGATCACGGGGCTCGTCGTCTCCGAGCCTCTGCGCCGGGGCGCCGTCGTGGCGGCGGGCGATCTTCTGTGCGAGCTCGATCCCGGGACGCGGCCAGCGGAGCTCGCCGAGGCCGAGGCGCGGCTGCTGGAGGCCGAGGCCAACGAGCGGGCCTCGGCGCGGCTCGCCGAGCGTGGATTCGGGGCCGAGACCACCGCCATTTCCAACCGCGCGAGCCTCCAGGCGGCGCAGGCCGAGGTCGACAAGGCCCGACGCGAGATCGACCGGCTGGCGATCCACGCGCCCTTCGCCGGCGTGCTCGAGGAGGACACGGCCGAGCTCGGCACGCTGCTCCAGCCGGGGTCGGATTGCGCGACGGTCACAGCACTCGATCCGATCGAGCTGATCGGCTTCGTGCCGGAACAGACGGTCGGGCGGGTGGTGCCGGGGGCGCGGGTCGCAGCGCGCCTCCTCGACGGGACGCAGCTGGTGGGCCGGGTGAGCTTCGTCGCGCGCGCGGCCGATCCCGAGACCCGCACCTTCCGGGTCGAGGCCGAGGCGCCCAACCCCGATCTCGCGATCCGCGAGGGGCTGACCGCGGAGATCGTGGTCGAGGTCGAGGGCGCGCGTGGCCACCTGCTGCCGCAATCGGCGCTGACGCTCGACGACGACGGACAGCTCGGGGTGCGCGCGGTCGAGGACGGGGTGGCGCGGTTTCTCCCCGTGAGCGTGATCCGCGACACGGTCGAGGGCATCTGGGTGGCGGGGCTGCCCGAGGCGCTCGACGTGATCGTGCTCGGCCAGGACTTCGTGACCGACGGCGAGAAGGTGGCCGTCACCCGCCGCGAGGCCCGCCCGTGACCGGGCTCGTGGACTGGGCGACGGCGCGGGCGCGGATGATCGTGGCCTTCGTCGTGCTGTCGCTGGCGGCGGGGGGCTATGCCTATGTCTCGCTGCCCAAGGAGGGCGAGCCCGACATCGAGATCCCGGCGCTGTTCGTGTCGGTGCCGTTCCCCGGCATCTCGGCGGAGGACAGCGAGAAGCTGCTGGTGCGCCCGCTCGAGACCGAGCTGCGCGGGCTCGACGGGTTGAAGACGATCAGCTCGACCGCGGCCGAAGGCTATGCCGGCGTGGCGCTGGAGTTCGAATTCGGCTGGGATAGGGCGGCCACTCTCGCGGACGTGCGCGACCGGGTGAACCGCGCCGAGGCGGGCTTCCCCGAAGGGGCGGACCAGTACTCGATCAACGAGATCAACTTCTCGGAGTTTCCGATCCTCGTCGTGTCGCTGTCGGGTTCGCTGCCCGAGCGCAGCCTGCTCAGGATCGCCAAGGACCTGCAGTCGGAGATCGAGAGCCTTTCGGCGGTGCTCGAGGCGGGGCTGACCGGGCACAGGGACGAGATGCTCGAGGTGCTGATCGACCCGCTGAAGCTCGAGGCCTACGACGTGACCGCGGCCGACATCGTCAACGTGGTGACGCGGAACAACCAGCTGATCGCAGCCGGCGAGGTCGATACCGCGACCGGCGCCTTCGCGGTGAAGATCCCCGCGGCCTTCGATACGGTCGAGGACGTCTATGGCCTGCCGGTCAAGGTGAACGGCGACCGGGTGGTCACGCTGGGCGATCTCGCCGAGATCCGCCTCACCTTCGAGGACCGAGCGGGGACCGCGCGCTACAACGGCGAGACGACGGTGGCGCTCCAGGTGGTCAAGCGCAAGGGCCAGAACGTCATCGCGACCGTCGCCGACGTGCGCGCCCGCGTCGAGGCCGCACGCGCCGCCTGGCCGGAGGAGGTGCGTCAGTCGGTGCGCGTCAGCTTCTCGATGGACACGAGCTCGGAGGTCGCCTCGATGGTGAGCCAGCTCGAGGGCTCGGTGCTGACGGCGATCTGCCTGGTGATGGTGGTGGTGCTCGCCTCGCTGGGGACGCGCTCGGCGCTGCTCGTGGGGTTCTCGATCCCGACATCGTTCATGCTGTGCTTCGCGCTGCTCGCGGTCTTCGGCATCTCGATCTCCAACATCGTCATGTTCGGGCTGATCCTCGCGGTGGGAATGCTCGTGGACGGGGCCATCGTCGTCGCCGAATACGCCGAGCAGCGGATCGACGCGGGCCAGGGCCCGATGCGCGCGTATGGCGAGGCGGCCAAGCGCATGTTCTGGCCGATCGTCTCCTCGACCGCGACGACGCTGTGCGCGTTCCTGCCGATGCTGTTCTGGCCCGGGGTCGCGGGCGAGTTCATGGGCAACCTGCCGGTGACGCTGATCTTCGTGCTGTCGGCGTCGCTGGTGGTGGCGCTGATCTATCTGCCGGTCCTGGGCGGGCTCGCGGGGCGCGCCTCGCGCCACATCGACCACGGATCGGCGGCGTTGCGCCGGCTGCTGCCGCTGTGGCTGCGCGCGGGGCTGATGCTGCCGGCGGCGGGGCTGGTACTGGCGGGGCTTCTGATGCTGGTGCGCGGCGAGGTCGCGGGGGTCGGGCTCGCGGTGGTGGGGGTGATCGGACTGGCGCTCGTGGGCGGCTCGCTGCGCGCGGCGAAGGCCGCACCCGTGGGCGAGGCGGGCTACCGGCGCTCGGCCTTCGGGCGGGTGATCGCCTTCCTGACCGGGCGGCCGTACATGCCGGTGCTGGCGCTGGTGGCGGTCGCGGTCTTCGTCGCGGGCGTCTTCAGCTACTACGGCACGCACGGGCGGGGGGTGGAGTTCTTCGTCGAGACCGAGCCCGAGCGCGCCATCGCCTATGTGCGCGCCCGCGGCAACCTGTCGCTCGAGGAGAAGGACGCGCTGGTGGGCGAGGTCGAGCAGGCGATTCTCGGCACCGACGGCGTCGCCTCGATCTTCGCCTTCGCGGGCGCCGACGGGCTGGCGCAGGGACCCGACGGCGGCGGCCCG
>JBBQRM010000011.1:0-19000 GCA_038214855.1 Rhodobacterales bacterium
GCTCGGCCTGGTCAAAATCCAAAAGCGCGAAGCGTTCCGCGGGCGCACTGCGTTTCTTTTGGAGCTGCTTCAGGCGCAGTACCGCCATCTTAATACGCGACAGCGGATCGCCGGTCCCCGGCCCCAATTCGTCAACGTGCAGGTGCACCGGCAAATCGGCGTCGCGGATCAGGTCTTGCAGAAAGCCGGCATAACCGACTTCTGATGCGCCCTCGCAGCCGATATAAACCGGACGGCGAAGCTTGATATAGGGCAGGCGACGACGGCTCATCCGAAGTGTGGAACCCCGCCGTATGCACCGCTCAGATATTTGCGGTAGTGGTTCTCGTCGCGACGCACCTTCACGTCCATTAGGCTGTAAAGGTGGCTGCGGCCCTGCCGGTCCTTCTCGCAGATCACGATTTCCTCCTTGTTGAGGTCATCGAGCAGCGAGGCCGAATGGCAGGAAAGCCAGAGCTGCGCGTTGAACTTGTTGCGCCCCGAAGCCGCATAAAACCAGCGCACCAGTTCGGGCAGCATGTTCGGGTGAATAACCGCGTCCATTTCGTCGATCGCGGCGATACCACCCGTATCGAGCGCGCTCATGATGAACGGGAACATTTTGATAAAGGCCAGCGTACCGTGGCTTTCCATTAGCCAAGGCATTTCGACTGCAAGCCCCGCGTGCTTGAACAGCAACAGCGCCCCGTTGTCCGTATGCTGAAAGCGCATCCCTTCCACGCCCACATCGATACGGCTTAGCTCATCCTTCAGCCGCGAGACGACGTTGGGTTGGTTCTTCAGATAGTCGATCACGTCGTGATCGGCGAAGGAGTGCACAGGCTCAATTTGGAAGAAGGCCTTGCGCGCCGTATCCACGAGAAGCTGCGCGGTCGGGTGCTGGAATTTCGCAAACGACGACAGCACCGTGTGATTGCCGGCGAGCGTCTTCACGAGGTGCTGGAAGCCCGAGAGGCTGAAGGTCTTAGAGTCCTTCACCTTCCCCTCGACATCGCGCTCATAGACGCGCTGCCATTTCCCTTGGCCGTTCGGCTTCTGGCGCAACGCCTCGAACGCGATCCGCACCGCGAGCCCTTCCTTGAGTTCGATTTCCAGCTCGTAGCGGTAAGTGCCTTGCTCGACCTTTTCGCCGTTCATGGCGCGCTGAAAGACTTCCGGCGTCAGGTTCATGATGCCGCCCAGCTCGATCGCGAACCGGATCGGCCGATTGGCGGATGCCACGTCGTTGAAACGCTCGATGCCGGCGAAGCCCGGCACCGTGCGCGCTACGCTGTCGCGGATCATCACCACGACGAATTCGAGCGCGCGCAGCATCGTCGTTTTGCCTGAAGCGTTCGCGCCATAGAGGGCGACGACCTTCGGCGCGCGCACGTCCGCGCCCTCGAAGATGGGGGCATAACGGCCTTCAGGATCAGGCACCTTTCCATCCACCGACAGGTCGAGCACCTGCGGATCGCGGACGGAGAAAAAGTTTTCGACCTCTAGTTTGTAGAGCATGGGATACCTCGCTTAGGGCTATAATAGTATCTTTAACGAGATATCGTCAATAATCCGATTAAAAAATAGCTTTATGCTCACCGAAGGGTTTGGGCATCGGCGGCGCACCGTGGATGGACGGCAGCTTTCGGAATCGGAGATTGGTTCTCGAAATGACCAAAAATGGGCGCAAAGCGCCCCCTCCTCCAAGGATCGCGCAATGGCCGCTTCGGGCCGGAAGTTTTCATTTCGGCAATGGCAAGAAATTCCCGAGGAGCCGACGTCGATCATGGCAGGACAAGGGTCGCCTGCGGATAAGCCTTGCGGATCGTCGAGGCGGTTTCGGCGTCGAGGGCGCCGGCGGTGTTCCTGACCTCCCACGTCGATCCACAGGCTGGCCACGGGTGCGACAGTCGCGCGCGGGGGGCGGGGCGGTCAAGCTGCAACCGGGGCGAGAGGGGGGCGTTGGCCTTGGCAGCGGACGGGAGGCGGGATGGACGAGCGCGAGAGGCAGGAGGTCTGGGAGGAGTTCGGGCGGGTGGTGAACATGGCGCCGAAGGAGCTCGAGGACTGGCTCGCGAGCGCGGAGAGCCGGGAGGTGGGCATGACGCACGAGGGCGAGGACGAGGCGGTGGGGCACCGGTCGGGGCGACGGATCGTCGAGATCCGGCGCAAGAAGAAGGCGGAGCTCGGGGACGAGGAGTATGTGCATATGCGCAAGGTCGTGGGCTACGTGCACCGGCACGCGGCGCAGGGCGGGCCGGTGAGCGACATGGAGACGAGCCGCTGGCGGTATTCGCTTATGAACTGGGGGCACGATCCGCTGAAGTGAGCGGGATCGCATCTGCGTGAGCGGGCGATGCGGCGCTTGCGCGATGCGGCGACGGGCGGCATGGCTGGCGCCATGTGTGTTCGGGGTGTCCGGTGATGGTGATGGTTTTGCGTCGGTTGGTTGCGGTGCTGGCGGTGGTTCTCGTCGTGCTGGCGGGGCTGGTGGCGCTGATGGTGGAGACCGCGCCGCGGGTGGTGCGGACCGGGCCGCCGGACGCGGCGGCGGCGGCGGCGGGGCGCGAACTCGCCGAGAGCCTCGAGGCGGTGCTCGACCCGGGCGCCGGGATCACCCGCTGGAGCGCGACCGAGGCGGAGGTAAGCGGCGCGCTCGCGGCGGCGGGGCGGCTGGTGCCGGGGCTCGCCGGGCGGGCGGCGGTCGAGGCGCGGACGGCGGCGGTGGACCTGTCGCTGAAGCTGCCGAAGCTGCCCGCCGATCTGTGGGTGAACCTGCATCTGGCGGTGGGCGCCTCGGAGGACGGGCTGCGGGTGGTCTCGGCCCGGATCGGGCGGCTGGGGCTGCCGGCGGGGCTGGTGGTGCCGGTGGGACGGGTCGTGCTCGACGCGGTGCTGGGCGACAGGGTGGCGACGCGAGCGCTGGGGGAGATCGAGGGCGTGGAGATCGCGCCGCCGCGGATCGAGGTGGCGCTGAGCGCGGACGGAACCTGGCGGGACGAGCTGGCGCGGCGGGTGCAGGCCCGGCTGCGCGGCCTCGGCGACGACGGCCTGCGCGAGCGCATCTACGTGCATCTGTGGACGCACAACGACGGCTTCCGGCGCGGCACGCTGCCGCGGCGGGGCTCGGCGCTGCCCTGGCTCACCCAGGCGGTGCGCGAGGCCGGGGCGCGGGCGGGGGCTTCGGATGTCGAGGAGCTGCAGGCCGCGCTCTATGCGCTGGCGATCGCCTGCGGCCATCCCCGCTTCGGCGCGGTGGTCGGCATGGGGATCGGCGAGCGCGACAGCCACTGCACCCGAACGACATTGGACGGGCGCGAGGATCTGCGCCAGCACTTCACCCTGTCCGCGGCGATCGCGGCGGCGAGCACCGGCCGCACGGTGCTGGGCGTGGGCGAGCTGAAGGAGCTGATGGACAGCAACGAGGGCGGAAGCGGCTTCAGCTTCGACGACATGGCCGCGAATCTCGCCGGCGCCCGGTTCGCCGAGGCGTTCCTGGCGCGGCCGCGGGGCGACTGGCCGGCGATGCTGGCGCGGATCGAGGGAGAGGGGGACCTGCTGCCCTCGCTCGAGGGCCTGCCGCACGGGCTGAGCGAGGCGGAGTTCCGCGCGCGCTTCGGCGATGTCGACAGCCCCGAGTTCGAGGTGCTGATCGGAGAGATCGAGCGGAGGGTCGAGGCGCTGCCGCTCTATGCGGCGCCGCGGCTGAACTGAGGCGGCTGGGCCACAAGAGCAGCATTTACACGGCGCGAGCGAGCGCCGATGCTGATCCCGGCGAGGGTGGAGGCGGGGGCCTGCGATGATCGGGACGGGTCGGGACACGAGGCCCTGCATCATCTGCGTGGCGATCACCGGCTCGGTGCCGACCAAGGCGGACAACCCCGCGGTGCCGATCACCGTGGCCGAGCAGGTCGAGAGCACGCAGGCGGCGTTCGAGGCGGGCGCGAGCATCGTGCATGCGCATGTGCGCGGCGACGACGGGACGCCGAGCTCGGACCCCGAGCGGTTCGCGCGTCTGATGGAGGGCGTGCGGGCGCATTGCCCGGGGATGATCGTGCAGCTCTCGACCGGCGGGCGCTCGGGCGCGGGGCGGGCGCGCGGCGGAATGCTGCCGCTGCGCCCCGACATGGCGTCGTTGTCGGTGGGGTCGAACAACTTTCCGACGCGGGTCTACGAGAACCCGCCCGAGCTCGTGGACTGGCTGGCGGCGGAGATGCGCACCCACGGGGTCAAGCCCGAGATCGAGGCGTTCGACCTGAGCCACATCCATCAGGCGGCGGCGATGAACCGCGACGGGCGCATCGAAGGGCGGCTCTACGTGCAGTTCGTGATGGGGGTGAAGAACGCGATGCCGGTCGATCGGGACGTGTTCGAGTATTATCTGCGGACGCTCGCGCGGTTGGCGCCGGACGCGGACTGGTGCGGGGCCGGGATCGGGCGGGACCAGCTGACGCTGAACGAATGGTGCATCGCGGCCGGCGGGCACACCCGCACCGGGCTCGAGGACAACGTGCGGCTCGACGCGGCGACGCTCGCGCCGTCGAACGCGGCGCTGGTGCGACGGACGGTCGAGCTGTGCGAGAAGCACGGGCGAAGGGTGGCGAGCCCGGCCGAGGCGCGCGCGATGCTCGGGCTGCGGGCGGCGTGAAAGGCGTCGCGCAGCGCGGGCGGAGGCCCTATGGTGCCACCCGGTGCGGAGCCGAAGGGGGGAAAGACCGGATGGGATGGATTGCGAGGGGTGTCGTGCTCGCTGCGGCGGTCGTGTTCGGGACGGGCGCGGGCTTGGCCGAGACGATCAGGGTGGGGGTGCTCGCGCCCTTCTCGGGGCCCTTCGCGATCTACGGCAAGCAGTTCCAGGAGGGGATCGAGACCTATGTCGCCGAGCACGGGACGCAGGCCGGGCCGCATACGATCGAGTTCGTCTTTCGCGACACCGGCGGGCCGAACCCGGACGCGGCCAAGGCCCTGGCGCAGGAGCTGTTGATCCGCGACGAGGTGGATTATCTCGCGGGCTTCGTCTTCACGCCGAACGCGCTCGCGGTCGCACCGCTGATCGAGCGCTCCGAGACGCCGACGGTGATCTTCAACGCAGCGACCTCGGCGATCAACGCGCGCTCGGAGTTCTTCGTGCGCACGAGCTTTACTCTGTGGCAGATCTCGGTGCCGATGGCCGAATGGGCGCGGGCCGAAGGCATCGGGCGGGTCGCGACGGCGGTGACGGACTACGGTCCGGGGCTCGACGCCGAGCGCGCCTTCGCCAGCGGCTTCGAGGCGGCGGGGGGCGAGGTTGTGGACGCGATCCGCATGCCGATCCAGACGACGGATTTCGCGCCCTTCATGCAGCGGTTGAAGGCGTCCGGGGCCGAGGCGGTGTTCGCGTTCCTGCCGGTGGGGCCGCCGGTCTTCGGCTTCATGAAGGCTTACGCCGAGAACGGGCTGGCCGCGGCCGGCATCCGCTTTCTCGGCACCGGCGAGACCGACGAGGCGACGCTCCAGCAGCTCGGCGACGGCGCGCTGGGGGCGCATACCGCCTATCATTATTCCAACGTCCACGAGAGCGCGGCGAATGCGGCGTTCAAGGGCAAGCTCGCGGAGCTCTATCCGGATGCCATCGCCCAGTTCGCGACGGTCGGGGCCTATGACGGCACGCATCTGATCTATGCGATGGTCGAGGCGGCGGGGGCGGACGGGAAGGCCGCCATCGAGGCTGCGAAGGGGCTCGCCTGGGAAAGCCCGCGGGGGCCGGTCGAGATCGACCCCGAGACCCGGCACGTCACCCAGAACGTCTATATCCGCGTGGTCGAGAAGGAGGCGGACGGCCTGCTCGTCAACCGCGAGATCGAGACGTATCCGGCGCAGCCCGACCTCGGTTGGGGGGTCGAATAGACCGGTGCGAGCCGGAGGTGAGTATCGGCAGGACGGGAGGTGTCCAACTTGAAACTATGGCCAAGCCTCTGGAATTGCTTGAGAAGATTTTTGGCTTTCCCGGTTTCTCGCACGGTCGGACGCTCCGCGGCTTTCAGGGCTGACCTCGCCTTCGTCGCGAACCTGCACGTCGTGCAGGTGCCTGCGGCGGGAGTATTTCTGCCAAGAAGAAGACGGGGCGCCGGGCAAGCCCTTCCACGAATGTTGCCGAGGTAATTTCAACTGACCGCTCCGCAGCCAACTTTCCGCTTAAGCGTCTGCGCTTGACCGAGGCGTAAACGGGAACGGGCGAGGGTGAAGCACGTCGGAGAGATCTTCGATCCTCATCGTTTTGAAACTGCGACCAGCCCTTCGACGGGCTGATGGGCCTCATTGTCAACTGTCGCAAGGATCGAAAGGTGATGGTAGGATGCGCAATCGAGAGGATCCAGGGCGAGCGATGGAACAGCCGAGGCAGACCGACTTCACCGCCGACGAGTTCATTGCCTGGACGCTGGAGCAGCCGACGGGCCGTTTCGAGCTCAGCAACGGGATCGTCGTGGCGATGGCCCCCGAGAGGGCGAACCACAACCAGGCAAAGCTCAACACGGCGATCGCCCTTCGCGGCGCGATCGGTGCTCAAGGCCTCGCGTGCAGGGCCATGACCGATGGGATGACGGTCAGGATCGACGATCGGACCGTCTACGAGCCCGACGCGCTGGTCCGGTGCGGACCGCCGTTGACCGGCGACGCGATCGAGGTCCTGGATCCGGTCATCGTGGTCGAGGTCGTCTCTCCGTCGAGCAGAGGAGTCGATCGGGGGGTCAAGCTCGCGGGCTACTTCTCGCTGCCCAGCGTTCGGCACTACCTGATCGTCGATACCGACAAGCATGTCGTCATCCATCATCGGCGCGACAAGAAAGGCGAGATCGGAGTACGGATCATCCACGACGGGGCGCTGACGCTCGATCCCCCAGGGTTGGCGATCGACGTTCGGGACATTTTTACCGACCTCTGAAACAGGGCGATGTCCAGCAACATTTATGGAAACGGCTGGGGCGCCGGGGGGGTCGTGGGACTCCGGCTCGATGGGGCGCGAGTTTCGGGTCGCGTGGCTCGGGCGTGCATCCGGCCATGACCCGGGCGCGCCGGAAGCGGCCCTAGCGCGCCGCGGGCCGATGGGGACGCTGGTCAACATCCTGGTCGACGGGGTGGCTTACGGCATGATCCTGTTCATGATCGCGGTGGGCCTGTCGGTGACGATGGGGCTGATGCGGGTGATCAACCTCGCGCACGGGGGCTTCGCGCTGATCGGAGGGGCGCTCGCGCATTGGCTCGGCGCGCGGCTCGGCCTGGGGTTCGTGCCGGCGGCGGGGCTTGCGATCGCGGCGACCGTGGCGCTGGCGGTGCCGCTCGAGCGGGTTCTCTATCGGCGGCTCTACGGCAAGGGCGAGCTCGAGCAGGTGCTCGCGACCATCGGCATCGCCTTCTTGATCATCGCGAGCGTCAATCTGCTGTTCGGTTCGGGGCTGCTCGCGATCCCGCTGCCGGAGGCGATCCGCGGGCCGGTCGATCTCGGCTTCCGCACCCTGCCCGCGCATCGGTTGGTGGTGATCGGGGCGGGCCTCGGCGTGCTGGCGCTGCTGCATCTGCTGATCGCGCGGACACGCTTCGGGATCAATCTGCGCGCGGCGGTCGACAACCGCGACGCGGCGGCCGCGCTCGGCATCGACACCGGCCGGGTGCAGGCCGCAGCCTTCGCGCTCGGGGCGGGGCTCGCGGCGCTGGGGGGCATCCTCGGGGCAGAGCTGCTGCCGATCGAGGCGTATTATCCGCTGCGCTACATGGTGCTGTTCCTGATCGTGGTGGCGGTGGGCGGGCTCGGCAGCGTCGCGGGCTCGTTTCTCGCGGCGCTGACCCTGGGCATCATCGATACGGCGGCGCGTTACGTCGTGCCGGATTTCGGGACGATCTTCTTTTTCCTCGCGATGATGGCGGTGCTCGCCGTCCGGCCGCACGGGCTGCTCGGGCGGGCGCCGTGAGCGCTGTCGCGCCCGGGCGGGTGCCGCTTCTGCTCGAGGCGCTGATGCTCGCGGCGGCCGTGGCCGCGTTCTTCCTCTTTCCCTACAGCCTGGGCTTTCTCACCCGCATCCTGATCATGTGCGTCCTGGTGCTGTCGCTCGACCTGGTGCTGGGCTACGGCGGGATCGCGACGCTGGGGCAGGCGGCGCTCTACGGCAGCGGCGCCTATGCCGCGGGGCTCTTCGCCGTGCATGTGTGGCCCGCGCCGCTGGCGGGGCTCGCCGTGGGCGCGGTGGCGGGGGCGGCGGTGGCGTTCGTCTCCGGCTGGTTTCTTTTGCGGGTGCGCGGGCTGACGCTCCTGATGCTGTCGATCGCGGTGGCGCAGGTGCTCCAGGAGGTCGCGAACAAGGCGCGGGGCCTCACCGGCGGCGCGGACGGGCTCGCAGGGATCGCGATGGACCCGGTGCTCGGGCTCTTCGCCTTCGATTTCGTCGGGCGGACCGCTTACTGGTACGCGCTCGCCGTCCTGGTGGCGGTGTTTGCCTTCCTTCGGATGCTCACCGCGTCGCCCTTCGGCCTCGCGGTGCGCGGCATCCACGAGAGCCCGGCGCGGATGGCGGCGATCGGCACGCCGGTCCATGCGCGGCTGGTCACGGCCTACACGATCGGCGGCGCGGTCGCGGGCATCGCGGGGGCGCTGTCGGCGCAGGTGACCGAGCTCGTGAGCCTCGAGGTCTTCGGCTTCGCGCTGTCGGCCGAGGCGCTGATCATGCTGATCCTCGGCGGGACGGGGCGGCTGACAGGCGCGGTGGTGGGCACGGTGGTGTTCATGACGGTCGAGCATGTCGCGGCGGCGGCTGACCCGTTCAACTGGCTGTTCGCCATCGGCGCGCTGGTGCTCGCGGTGGTGTTCTTCGTGCCGGCGGGTCTCATCGGCCTGCCCGCGGCGCTCGGCCGCCTCGGGCGGCGGCGATGACGGCGTTGGAGGTGCGGGGGCTCGAGGTGCGGGGGCTGAACAGGGCCTTCGGCGGCATCACCGTGGCCCGCGACATCGACCTCGACCTGCCGCCGGGGGCGCGCACCGCGCTGATCGGGCCGAACGGGGCGGGGAAATCGACCTTCGCGAACCTCGTCACCGGCGCGCTCGCGCCGAGCTCTGGCGAAATCCGCTTCGACGGGCGCGACATCGGGCGGCTGAGCGAGGCCCAGCGGGTGAAGGCGGGGATTGCGCGGACCTTCCAGATCACCACGCTCTTCCGCCGCCTGACCCTGCGCGAGAACCTGCGCCTGGCGGTGCTCGAGCGCGAGGGGCGGACGGGGCGCTGGTTCGGGCGCGCCGGCGGGGACGAGCGCGTGGAGGCCGAGATCGAGGCGCGGCTCGCGGCGGTCGGGCTCGCCGGGCGGGCGGAGGCGCGGGTGGAGGAGCTCGCCTACGGGCAGCAGCGGCTGGTGGAGCTGGCGCTGACGCTGGCGTTGCGGCCGCGGGTGCTGGTGCTCGACGAGCCGGCGGCGGGGGTGCCTTCGGGCGAGAGCCATCTGATCGAGGAGGCCATCGCCGGCCTGCCCGACGATCTGGCGGTGCTGATCATCGAGCACGACATGGACCTGGTGTTCCGGCTGGCGCGCGTCATCGTGGTGCTGGTGGGCGGCGCGGTGCTGACCCGCGGCACGCCCGCCGAGATCGCCGCGGACCCGGAGGTGCGGCGGCTCTACCTCGGGGCCGGACATGGGTGAGCCGGCGCTCGCCTTCGAGGCGGTGAGTGCGGGTTACGGCGAGACTGTGGTGCTCGAGGGGCTGACGCTGGCGGTGGCGGCGGGCGAGCGGCTGGCGGTGATCGGGCGGAACGGCGCGGGCAAGACGACGCTGATGGCGACCGCGATGGGGCTCACGCGGCTGCACGGCGGCAGGGTGCGGCTCTCGGGGCGCGACGTGACGGCCGAGCCCCCGCACCGCCGCTCGGCGCTGGGGCTCGGGCTGGTGCCGCAGACCCGCGACATCTTCGCCTCGCTCAGCGTCGAGGAGAACCTGCGCGCGGCGCTGCGCGGGGACGCGACGCTGGAGGAGGCCTATGCGCTGTTTCCGCACCTGCGCGCGCGGCGGCGGAACGGCGGGGCGACGCTGTCGGGCGGCGAGCAGCAGATGCTCGCCATCGCGCGGGCGCTGATGACCCGGCCGCGCGTGCTCCTGCTCGACGAGCCGCTGGAGGGGCTGGCGCCGGTGATCTGCGAGGAGCTGATGGGGGTGTTCGAGGCGCTGGCCACGGACGGCCGCCACACGATCGTGCTGGTCGAGCAGCATGCGGCGCTGGCGCTCGGCTTCGCCGACCGGGCGGTGATCCTGGTGGGCGGCGCCGTCGTCCATGACGGACCGGCAGCGGCGCTGCGCGCCGACCCTGCGCTGATCGAGCGCCATGTCGGCCTCGCGGTTAGGCGGGAAGACGGGCCGTCGCGGTGATCAGCTTCCCTGCCAATGGGGCGGGCGCTTGGCGAGGAACGCTTCCATCCCCTCGCGGAAGTCGGCGCTGCCGTAGCAGGAGGTGACGAGGTCGGCGTCCTCTGCCCCCGGTCCCTCGAGGCGCAGGCGGCGCAGGCCCTCCTTGGTGGCGCGCAGCGTCAGGGGGGCGTGGCCGGCGAGCGTGGTGGCGAGCGCCTGCGCGCGCGCCGCGACCGCGCCTGCGTCCGGCAGGACCTCGGAGACGAGACCGATGGCCAGCGCCTCCTCGGCCTCGATCAGCCGGGCGGTGAAGATCATCTCGCGCACGCGGGCCTCGCCCATCAGCGCGGAGAGGCGGGCGAGGTTGGCGATGCTGAGGCAATTGCCGAGGGTCCGCGCGATCGGGAAGCCGAAGCGGAGCCGCGCATCGCAGATCCGCAGGTCGCAGGCGGCGGCGATGGCCCCGCCGCCGCCGGTGCAGGCGCCGGTGATCGCGGCGATGGTCGGGACCGGACAGCGCTCGACGGCGGTAAAGACCGCGTCGGCGGTCTTCTCGTAGTCGAGCGCGTGCTGGGGCGTCGAGAAGCCGCGGAACTCGGCCATGTCGGTGCCCGCGGCAAAGGCGCGGCCCCCCGCGCCCGCGAGGATCAGCGCCTTGACCGAACCGTCCGCGGGAACGGCGCGGCAGACCTCGGCGAGGGCGGCGTACATCGCCAGGGTGAAGGCGTTGCGGCTGTCGGGGCGGTTGAAGGTGATGCGGCCGATCCCGTCCCGGACCTCGTAGGCGATGTCGGAGGTCACGAGGCGGTTCCGGGATCGGGTTCGAAGCCCGCGGCTGCGATCGCCGTGACGGCGCAGGCCTCGTCGGCGTCGGAGGTGTCGCCGGTGACGCCCACGGCGCCGATCACCGCGCCGGCCTCGCGGATCAGCACGCCCCCCGGTACCGGCACCAGCGCGCCGTGGGCAAGCGCGTTCATCGCCTGAACGAAATGAGGCTGCGCCTCGGCGCGGGCTGAGATGGCGCGCGAGCCCAGGCCCAGCATCACCGCGCCGTGGGCCTTGCCGTGGGCGATGGCGAAGCGCATCGGGCTGGTTCCGTCGGAGCGCTCGAAGGCGATCGGGTAGCCGCCGGCATCGAGCACGATCACCGAGAGCGGCTTCAGCCCGGCGGAGGTGCCTGCCTCCAGCACGAGGCGGACGATGCGGCGGGCGGTCTCAAGCGTCAGGGTCATCGGCAGAAGCGCTCCGCGCGGTCTTGAGGGTCGGGGCATATAGGCGCGGATTCGGGGGCCGGGGTCAACAGCGCCGCGGGTCGTTGGCGCCGGCGCGGCTCCTGCTCCGGGCAGTCCCGCCCTGCACGACATTATTCGGGATGCCCTTTCTTCCCTTCCCCGATTTGTCCCGTGACAAATCGGGGCGCGCCCGCCCGCCCGTCGTGCCGGAGGCACGCCTGCGGCGTGACGGCGGGCGCGATTGCTCGCACCCGCCCGGGCGTGCGCGCCCCGATTGCTGCAATAGAGAAATCTGGACCCCCCTTGCCCTCCGCCTTGCGGCTCTGGGCAACGGACCGGGCCAAGTGTCCACCGGACACTTGGCTAATCCGGACCGGGGCACGCTCCCGGCAAGGGTATGGAAGGTCCCTGTGCCGTTTAGTGAGCATGTCCTGTTAGGAAAGTTGCACGATGGGTCGCGGGTCAACCGGCGCCGAAGAGGCTGAGGACGTGGCTGCGGGTCGCCTCCTCGGCCAGGGTCAGCGAGAGGAGGATCGCGAGGAAGATCAGGCCCGCCGCCGCGGCCATGCGGGTGAGCGGGCCGTCGGCAGCGAGCTCCATGAACACCAGCGCGACGAGGGCGGCCTTGGCGGCGGCGATGCCGAGCGAGACGGCGATCTTGACCTGTCCGAGCGGCAGGTAGGCGGCGAAGAGCGTCGCGGCGAGAAGCAGGGTGAGCCCGAGCCAGACCAGCGCCGCCTTGCGCCACAGCCGGCCGGGGGTGGGGGCGGGCGCGCTCATCGCCCCACCAGATAGAGGATCGGGTAGAGGAAGATCCAGATCACGTCGATCAGGTGCCAGTAGAGCCCGAGCGCATGCAGGCTGCCGCTTTGCGCCCAGTCGAAGCGGTCGGAGCGCACCCAGAGGTAGAAGAGCGTCACCGCGATTATGCCGACCGTCAGGTGGGCCGCGTGCAGCGCGGTCATCACCCAGTAGAAGGAGAAGAAGATCTGGGTCTGCGGCGGGTCGAGCGGGAAGCCGGCGCTGCCGGGGATCAGGTGCTCGGCGATGTCCTTGTCGTATTCGAAGGCCTTGACGACCAGGAATGCCAGCCCCAGCGCCGCGGTCAGCGCGAGGCCGCGCAGGACCGTGGCCTTGAGCCGGGCCGAGCCCGCCCAGACCGCCACGGCCATCGTCGCACTCGAGGTGAGCAGGATCGCGGTATTGGCGGTGCCGAACCAGATGTCGGTATGGCGCGCCGCGGTCTCGAAGGCATCCGGGTAGAGGAAGCGTTAGGCGGCATAGCCGGTGAACAGCCCGCCGAAGAACAGCACCTCGGAGGCGAGGAAGATCCACATGCCGAGCGAGGCCGCCTCGCGCTGGCGGGCGAAGCTCGCGAAGGGCTCGGGAACAGCTTCAGCCTCGGCCATCGGGGACCTCGCGGCTCTGCGGACGGTGCGCGCCGCTGTCGCGGTGGTCGGGCGCCTCGTCCCTTTCGTGATAGGCATAGGCTTCGCGTTCGACCGTCGGCTGTTTCGCGAAATTGTCCGGCGGCGGCGGCGAGGACGTGCGCCACTCGAGCCCGGTGGCCCGCCACGGATCGGCCGGCGCGCGTGCGCCCCATACCAGCGACCAGCCGAGATAGCCCATCGGCAGCAGATAGGCGGCGGCGAGCACCAGGGCGCCGGCCGAGGACAGCGCGTTCCAGAAGGCGAAGGCGTCCGGATAGACCTGGTAGCGCCGCGGCATCCCGGCATAGCCGAGGATGAACTGCGGGAAGAAGGTGAGGTTGAAGCCCATGAACATCAGCAGGGCAGCGATCTTGGAGATGCCCTCGGGGTAGAGCCGCCCGGTGATCTTGGGCCACCAGAAATGCATCCCCGCGAAGAAGGCCGAAACCATGCCGCCGACCATGATGTAGTGGAAATGCGCGACGACGAAGTAGGTGTCGTGCACGTGCACGTCGATCGGCACCGAGGCCACGAACAGCCCCGAGAGCCCTCCGAGCGTGTAGAGCCCGACGAAGCCGAGCGCGTAGAGCATCGGCGCCTCGAAGGTGACATGCCCGCCGTAGAGCGTCGCCGACCAGTTGAACACCTTGATCGCCGAGGGCACGGCGATGACGAAGGACAGCAGCGAGAACAGCAGGCTCGCGAAGGCCGACTGGCCGGAGACGAACATGTGGTGGCCCCAGACGAAGAAGCCGAAGATCGAGATCGCCATCAGCGCCAGGACCATCGCGGTGTAACCGAACACCCGGCGCCGCGCGAAACAGGTGATGACCTCGGTCACCACGCCCATGCCGGGCAGGATCATGATGTAGACCGCCGGATGCGAATAGAACCAGAAGCCGTGCTGGAACAGGATCGGGTCGCCGCCGCGCTCGGGGTCGAAGAGCCCCATGTCGAAGGTGCGCTCCGCCACAACCATCAGGAGCGCTATGGCGAGCGCGGGCGTGGCCAGCACCATCATGATCGCGGTCGCGTAGATCGACCAGACGAAGAGCGGCAGGCGCATCCAGTGCATCCCCGGCGCGCGCAGCGTGTGGATGGTGACGATGAAGTTGAGCCCGGTCGCGATCGTCCCGAAGCCCGCGACGAACACGCCCGCCGCGGCCAGCGTCACGTAGGAATTGGAGTAGAGCGAGGAATAGGGGGTGTAGAAGGTCCAGCCGGTGTCCACGCCCCCGAAGGTGAGCGCCGCCCCCGCCAGCAGCCCGCCGGTGAGGTTGAGATACCAGCTCAGGAGGTTGAGCTTCGGGAAGGCCACGTCCCTGGCCCCGATCTGGAGCGGCAGGATGAAGTTGCCGAGCGTGGCGGGGATCGCGGGCACCAGGAAGAACCAGACCATGATCACGCCGTGCAGCGTGAAGAGCTTGTTGTAGCCCTCGGCGGTGACGACGTCGGCCGCGGGGGTGGCGAGCTCGAGGCGCATCAGCGTCGCCGCCGCCCCTCCGATCAGGAAGAACACGGTGATCGAGGCGAAATAGAGGATCGCGACCCGCTTGTGGTCGGTGGTCAGCAGCCACGATCCCACGCTGCGCCCGGCCCGGAGATAGGCCGGTGTCGGTTCGGCTGTGGCGTCGGTCATGGCGCGGGCTCCATGCGGGCTTCGTCCGGCCCGAGGCTGCGGATGTAGGCCGTGAGCGCGGTCACCTGACCCGGGGTCAGGGTCGCGGCGAAATCGTCGGGCATGATCGGGCGGTAGCCCGCGACCACGTCGCGCTTGGGCTGGAGGATCGAGTCGCGGACATAGGCCTGGTCGGCCGTGACGGTGCGGCCGTCTTCGAGCTCGAAGGGGCGGCCGTAGACGCCTGCGAGCTTCGGGGCGTGGACCTTGGAGGCGGGGCTGTGGCAGCCCGAGCAGCCGAAGGCGGTGAAATAGCCGCTTCCCTCAGTTGCGAGGTTGTCGGCTTCGGGCTGGGCCTCCGACCAGCGGGCGTAGGCGTCCGGCTCCATCACCGTAACCTCGCCGAGCATCCGCGCGTGCGAGGTGCCGCAGTACTCGGCGCAGCGCAACGGATAGGTGCCGGTCTTGTCGGCCTCGAACCAGGCGACGGCGGTGCGGCCCGGCACCGCGTCCTGCTTCAGCCGGAACGCCGGGACGTAGAACGAGTGGATCACGTCCTGGCTGTTGAGATAGAGCGCCACCGGCTCGTTCACCGGCACGTGCAGCGCGTCGATCTCGCGCGCGCCGTTCGGGTGTTCGGTCTTCCACATCCATTGCTTGGCCTCGACGTGGATCTCGAGCGCGTCGGGTGGCGGGGCGACAAGGCCGATCTCGTAGGAGGCCGCCCACCAGAAGAAGAAGAGCGCGAGGAAGGCCACGCCCGCGGTCCAGCCGATCTCGACCTCGCGGCTCAGCAGATGCGGAACGCGGTAGCGCTCGACCTGCGAGTTGCGGCGGAAGCGGATCGAGAAGACCACGATCAGCCCCGCCACCAGCAGGACGATCGCGCCCGAGAGCAGCAGGAGCGCCAGGAACAGCGCGTCGAACGGGCCGGAGACGACCGAGGCGGAGCCGGGACCGATGGCGATGTTCATGGCCGCCGCGCCCGCCGCTCGCGCCGGAGCGCCACGCCGATGCCAGCCGCGAGGATCAGCGCCGCGGCGAGGCTCGAGAGCGTCAGCGCCCGCTCGATGCGCAGCGTGTAGCGGCCGGTCTCGGCGTCGAAGGCGTAGCAGGTGAGCGCCACCCGCTGGAGGAGCGTGGCGCCGCTGCCATCGGCCTCCGCGAGGGCGCGGCGCAGATCCTCGGGCGCGGGCATCAGGCCGGGGAAGACGCGGGCGACCGCGCCCGCCGCGGTCAGCACGTAGACCGCCGCGGGATGCGCGAAGGCGTCGCGCTCGGCGTCGTAGACGGCGCGGAAGCCGAGCGCTTCGGCCACCCGCGCCGTCTCGGCCGCGTCGAGGCGCAGCACCGCGGGCCGCAGCGCCGGGTCGGGCACGGAGGCCTCGACCAGCCTGCGGGCGCTCGCGGCATCGTCGCTTGGATCGAGGCTGACGGCGAGGAACTGGTAGTCCTGCGCGGGGGAGAGGCCGGTCGCGGCCAGCGCCTCGGCGATCTGCGCCACCAGCGCGTCGCAGAGGTCGGTGCAGTCGAGATCGGCGAAGACCAGCACCGCCGGCCGGTCGCCCGAGATCAGCCGCAGCCCATCGGGCAGGCGGGCCCCGGGCGCGGGCGCTGCCGCGACGGGTTCGAGCTCGGCGCGGGTCAGAGCCGTGGCGGGGCTCGCGTCGAGGGCGAAGGCAGCGGCGAGGAGGAGGGCGCGGGTCACGGAAGCGGCTCCACCGGGGCGTAGGCGTCGGGGCCGCGGGCGGCCACCTGCGCCATCGCCGCCTCGATGGGTGTCCAGCCCTCGGCGCCGGCCAGCCGCGCGCGCTGGAGGGCGAGCCAGGCGGTGTAGTCCGCGACCGGCCGGGTCTCGAGCCGCGGTTCGGGGAAGATCCCTACGGAGACCGTCACGGGCTGGCGCACCGAGGGGTAGAGGCCCCAGACCGCTCCGGCGCAGAGCGCGACCAGCAGCAGCACGGCGCCGGTCGCGGCCAGGACGCGCTTCGAGGCGACGCCGGGCGGCTCGGGCGGGAGCGTCACGCTCATCGTGGCCTCCGGGGTGCTGCGAGGGCGAGCAGGCAAGCGAAGAGCGCCACGGTCAAAAGGCTCGAGCCCATGGGCGCGAGCGCGGGGCCGGTCAGCCACAGCAGGTGCAGCCACGACCCCGCCAGCGCCGCGATCCCCGCGACCCGCAGCACCGCGGGGGCACGGCGCGCGACGCTCGCGAGCAGCAGCCCCCCCGGTCAGCCGGTGGATCAGCAGGACCACGGCGGCGCCCATGCAGGGCGAGATCGCGAAGAGCCAGCCCGACAGCCAGCCGCGGACCGCGGCCTCCGGCGCCTGCACGGCCGTGAGCATCAGCAGGCCGGCGCAGGCCGCCGCCGCCAGTGCTGGCCACAGGCGGCGTCTGGCGGCGCTGCGGGCCGCGGTCATCGCACCGGCTCCGCGGCGGCAGTGCGCGCTTCGGCGCTGGCGAGTTGCAGTGCCCGGATATAGGCCGCGATCGCCCAGCGGTCCGCGGGGGCGACGCGGCCGGCGTAGGAATACATCACCCCGTAGCCGTCGGTGATCACATCGAAGAAATGCTGCGCCGGAGCCGCGCGCAGCCGCGCCGAATGATAGGACGGCGGCTGCGGGAAGCCGCGCGCGACCACGCGGCCTTCGCCCATGCCGTCGAGGCCGTGGCAGGGGGCGCAGAAGATCTCGTAGCGCTCGCGCCCCCGCGCCAGCAGCGCCGGCGTCACCGGCGGCGGCGTCAGCGCCTCCGCCCGCCGTTCCAGCGCGCCGCGGGCCACGGTGCCCGGCACCAGCGGTCGCGCCGAGGCACCGTCGGGCCAGAGCGTCGAGGGGGCGAAGGCGACGTATTTCGGCTGCTCCGCCATCTCCTGCCGGCAGGCGCCGAGCAGGCAGAGCCCGAGGACGAGCACCGCGCGTCTCAGCGGATGGTAACGCGCGCTACCCTGCGTCTGTGCGCGCTCCGGCTCGGCTTTCCACAGTGCCATATGATATGAACGAAAGGTAAAAACCGGCTATTTTGTTCAACAATTTCAGTGGCTCAATGCGCCTTTCACAGTGAAAGGCCGTGAAAGCGCCCCGTCTGGCCTCCCTTTGCGCTGCGTCGGTGCGCCCGCTCATGCGAAGCCCTCCCGCACCGCGACGACCCCGGGCAGCGCCGCGGCTCTGCGCACGGTGTCCTCGTCTGCCGCGTCGATCACCAGAAAGAAGCCGTCGCGGGTGATCCGTTCCGAGGCAGGCGCGTCGAACAGAGGATGGTTCAGCCGCGGCAGGCCGCAGCCGACGAGCAATGCGACGAAGCCCGCGACCGCCGCGCCGAGGACGCCGGTCTCGAAGGTGGGGATCAGGAAGGCCGGCCAGGCGTCGAGCGGCCGGCCGCCGGAGTTGAGCGGATAGCCTCGCGTCGAATACCACAGCTGGAGCACGAAGATCCCCGCCGCCGCCAGCAGCCCGCCGAGCAGCATCGCCGGGCGCACGCGGGTGGCGGGCAGTGCCAGCGCCGCGTCGAGCTCGTCGACGTAGAAGGGCGTCAGCGCATCGGTCGCCCTCAGTCCCTGGGCGCTTGCGCCGCGGGCGGCGCGCACGAGGTCCTCGGGCGTGGCGCATTCGACCAGGATCACCCGCACGCTCATGGCATCCGCGCCTGGGCCATGCGCTCCTTGACCTCGTGCATCGAGACCGCCGGGATCAGCCGCACGAAGACGAAGAACATCAGCGCGAAGAACCCCAGCGTCCCTGCGAGCAGCATCCAGTCCCAGAGCGTCGGCCAGAAGAACGACCATTGCGACGGCAGATACCCCCGCGACAGCGTCTCGGAGATGATCAGGATGCGCTCGAGCCACATGCCCACGTTGATCAGGATCGCCACGCCGAGCAGCACCGGCATCGACCGGCGCAGGGCGCGGAAGGCGAAGGCGAGCGGGAAGACGCAGTTGCAGGCGAGCATCGTCCAGTAGAGCGGCGCATAGACCCCGGTGAACTCGAAGCGCGCGAGATAGCGCTCGGCGTCCTCGCCGGAATACCAGGCGTAGAACCATTCGGTTGCATAGGAAGCAGTCATGATCAGCGAGGCGGTCAGCAGGATCTTTCCCATCGCCTCGAAATGATCGAGCGTGATCAGATGCTCGATCCGCAGCGCCCTGCGGATCGCGGCCGCCAGCACCACGACCATCGCGAAGCCCGAGAACATCGCGCCGACGACGAAATAGGGCGGGAACACGCTTTCGTTCCAGCCCGGCATCATGCCGGCGGCGAAGTCGAGCCCGACCACCGAATGCACCGAGATCACCAGCGGCACGCCAAGTGCTGCCATGGCGCCGTAATAGGCTTCGTAGCGCCGCCAGTGCCGCGCCGAACCGCGCCAGCCGAGCGCGAGGATGCT
>JBBQRM010000012.1:0-18852 GCA_038214855.1 Rhodobacterales bacterium
TGTTGCGCGCGATGAGGCTCGCCACCTGCTCCTCGAAGCTCGCGACCCGCGCCTCGGTCTCCTCGCGCTCGGTGTAGAGCGTGGCGATCAACTCGTTCTGCGTGTCGACCTCGCTCCGCGCGAGGCCGAGCGCGTCGGCGAGGCTCGCGACCTCGACCGACAACGCATCGAGCTCGCGGTCCTGCCCCGAGATCGTGTCGCGCAGCACGAACTGCACGATCATGAAGATCGACAGCACGAAGAACAGCACCAGGATCAGGGCCGTCATCGCATCGACGAACCCCGGCCAGATCGAGGCCGCGAAGCGCGAGGAGCCGCGCCGGCTGAGCGCCATGGCTCAGACCCTCCCGCGCCCGGCCATCGCGCGCAGAGCCTCGGTCAGGCCCGCGATCTCCTGGCGCATCTCGCCCACGAGATCCTGCCGCCCGGCGGAGAGATCCTCGAGGATGCGCAGCACCTGGGTGTCGATCGAGCGCAGCCGGGCGCGGGTCTCGGCGTCGAGCCGGCCGCTGTCCTCGTCGCGCGCCTCGAGCAACCCCGCGACCCGCTCCTGGCCGGAGGCGAGCCGCTCGAAGACCGCCCGCTCGCCGGCGCGCGTCTCGGGGTCGGCAAGCAAGCGGGCGAGCTCGGAGATCTGTGCCTCGGTCTGCGCCGAGCGCCGCACCCCGTCTGCCACGACCTCGCGCAAAGCGTCGATCTGCTCGGAGGTCTGCTCGAGCACCGCGATGACATTGGCGGGGGAGAGCCCATCCTCCGCATCGATGCCGGCGACCCCGATCTTGGTGATCGACGACAACCATTCCTCGAGCTCGCGATAGAAGCGGTTCTGCCCGTGGCTGGAGAAGAGCTCGAGCAATCCCACCACCAGCGAGCCCGCGAGGCCCAAGAGCGACGAGGCGAAGGCCGTGCCCATGCCGCCGAGCTGGTCCTCGAGCCCGCGCATCAGGTTGTCGAACACCTCGACCGCGCTCTGCCCCTCCTGCGGCGCGAGGCTGCGGATCGTGTCCACCACGGCGGGAACCACGGTCGCGAGCCCGTAGAACGTACCCAGAAGCCCCAGGAAGATCAGCAGGTTGATCAGATAGCGGGTCAGATCCCGGCTCTCGTCGAGCCGCGTGGCCACACTGTCGAGGATCGAGCGGGTCGAGGCCGAGGTGAGCGCGTGGCGGGCGCGGCGCTCCGACAGGAGTGCGGCGAGCGAGGCGAGCAGCCGCGGCGACTTGGTGAACTCGTGCCCCGGCCGGTCGAGCGCGAAGCCCTCGATCCAGCTCACCGACGAGATCAGCGTGAAGACCTGGCTGAAGCAGGCGGCGACGCCGACCAGAAATACCAGGCCGATGAAGCCGTTGAGATAGGGCGAGGCCAGAAACACCGGGGCGACCTGCGGGGCGAGCAGCACGCCGCCGGCCACCGACAGGCCGAGCACGATCAGCATCATCACGATCTGGCGCACCGGCTGGGAGAACTGGGGTTCGGACTTGTGGCGGAGCACCATCTGCGCGATCACTCTCCCGGGGCGGCTCCGCGCGACCTTACGCCGTGAAGGGACGCTTTCCAACCGGCTTGTGTTACTGCACAATCCGGCCCGCACGAGGAGGTGCAACCATGGATATCTTCGGCCCAGGCTTCGCTGCGCCGGCGCTCGCGATCCTCGTCTTCGCCGTGGTGCTGATCTTTGCGATGGTGAAGTCGGTGCCGCAGGGCGAGAACTGGACCGTCGAGCGCTTCGGCCGCTACACCCGCAGCCTCGATGCGGGCTTGGGCTTCGTCATCCCGCTGATGGACCGCGTCGGCTCCAAGATCAACATGATGGAGACGGTGCTCGACATCGAGAGCCAGGAGGTCATCACGCGGGACAACGCGATGGTCGTGGCCGACGCGGTCGCCTTCTATCAGGTGATCGACGCCGCCAAGGCCGCTTACGAGGTGCGCAACCTCGAACAGGCGCTGCGCAACATCAGCCAGACCAACCTGCGCTCGGTCCTGGGGTCGATGGACCTCGACGACGCGCTGTCCAACCGCGACGCGATCAACCTGCGGCTCCTCGCGGTCATCGACAACGCCTCGACCCCCTGGGGGGTGAAGGTGACACGCGTCGAGATCAAGGATCTGGCGCCGCCGCCTGACATCTCCGAGGCGATGGCCCGCCAGATGAAGGCCGAGCGGCTGAAGCGCGCCGAGATCCTCACCGCCGAGGGGCTGAAGCAATCCGCCATCCTCAAGGCCGAGGGTGAGCGCGAAGCCCAGATCCGCGAGGCCGAAGGCCGCAGGCAGGCCGCCTTTCTCGACGCCGAGGCCCGCGAGCGCACCGCCGAAGCCGAGGCCCGCGCCACAACGATGGTCTCGGAGGCCATCGCCAAGGGCGACATCCAGGCGATCAACTACTTCGTCGCCCAGCGCTATACCGAGGCCCTGCGCGACATCGCCGCGAGCCCCGCCTCCAAGACCGTGCTGATGCCGCTCGAAGCCTCCAGCCTGATCGGCTCGGTCGCGGGTATCGCCGAGATCGCCCGCGCCGTCCGCCCCCGCGACGAGGGCTGAGGCGATGGCCTTTCTTCAGGGCATCTCGCCCTGGTGGTGGGTGGCGCTGGCGATCCTGCTCGCGGCGGCCGAGATGCTGACGGTCTCGACGGTGCTGATCTGGTCGGCACTCGCGGCGATGCTGACGGCGCTCTGCCTGTGGATCTTCCCCGACCTCGGCGGGCCGGCGCAGATCGCGATCTTCGCGCTTGGCTCCATCGCGCTCGTCTTCCCCGGCCGCAGGCTCGCCGAGCGGCTGGGCGCACGCGGCGGCCGCGCCGATAACCCCCAGCTCAACCGCCGCGCCGACCGGCTCGTGGGGCGCGAGGCTGTGGTGGTCACCTTCGAGTTTCACGAGGGCCAGGTCAGCATCGACGGCGTGCCCTGGCCCGCGCGGCTCGACGGCAGCGCCCGCACGCCGGTACCCGGCGACCGGGTGCGCGTCACCGCCGCCGACGGCATCGTCGTCTGGGTCAGGCCGATCCCGCCCGAGGCGCCGCCGGCCCCAGCCTGAGACGCACCAGCTCGGCCAGCGTCTCGAGCTCCGGCTCCTCCAGCCCCAGCGTCTCGAGGCTCTCGAGCGTGCTCGTCAGATACGCCGCGTTCGACCCCATCGGCCCTTCGGCCGCGGCGATCACTTCGGCCTGCGCCTTGAGGCTGAGGCCCCCGCGGTACTGCGGATGTGCCCGGTCCGAGACATAGGCCAGCGCCTCGACCACGCCCCCGCCTTCCAGCAGCACCGGATGCGTGATCTCGCGGTAGGCGTAAGAGACCAGCTCGCGCTCCCGCAGATAGGCGAGCGTCTCGGCGACCTCGGCCGCCGGCACGAGGTAGGCGACGCCCCCGCAGCCGCCCGCGCCCGCGTCGAGCGCCAGCACCAGCCCGGGCCGCTCCAGGGTGCCGCGGTAATGCACCGAGCTCATGCAGAACCGCCGCCGGTAGCCTTCCAGCGTCGCCCGCCTGCGCTCCTCGAAGGCAAAGCCCGGCCGCCACATCAGCGAGCCGTAGGCGAAGACCCAGAAGCCGCCCGGCTTCATTTCGCTTTCGCCCTCCTCGGCCATCGGCTATCTCCCCGCGGGTCTCGCACACCGGGCCAATGGGTAGGCAATGCGCATCCTGATCGCAATCGTCTTGCTGGTCGCGTCCGGCTGGAGCGGCTGGTGGTACTGGAACGCCACGATGCGCGAGCGCGCCGTCACCGAATGGCTCGCCGATCGCCGGGCCGACGGCTGGGTCGCCGAGGCCGAAGAGGTGCGCGTCACCGGCTTTCCCAACCGCATCGACCTGATCGTCCGCGGCCTCGACCTCGCCGATCCGGATGCCGGCTGGGAATGGCGGGCGCCGGAGTTCCAGGTCCTCTCGCTCAGCTACCGCCCGCACCACGTCATCGCCGCCTGGCCCGGCGAGCAGGTGGTCGCGACCCCGGTCGAGGACGTCCGCATCGAGAGCACCAGCCTGCGCGGCTCGGTTGTCTTCGAGCCCGATACGCGGCTGACGCTCGACCGCGCGACCATCGAGATCGAAGGCATGGCGCTTACTGGCGACACCGGCTGGCGCGCCTTCATCGGCAGCGCCGTGCTCGCCACCCGCCGCGCCGCCGAGACCGGCACCGAGGGCTTCGCGCACGAGCTCGGCTTCAAGGCCTCCGGGCTGGTGCTGCCCACCGCCTGGGCCGAAGGCATCGACCGTGCCGGGATGCTGCCCGACGCCATCGAGACGGTCGACCTCGACGCGGTGCTGGTCTTCGACCGGCCCTGGAACCGCGCGGCGGTCGAGGGCGAGAATCCCGCGCTCGAGCGGCTGCGCATCACGGACGCGCGCATCGCCTGGGGCGAACTCGACCTGCGCGCGCAGGGCACGCTCGAAGTCGACGCGCAGGGCTTCGCCCAAGGCGAGATCGCGCTCAAGGCGCGCAACTGGCGCGAGATGCTCGACATCGCCGAGACCTCCGGCGCGCTCGGCGCGGGCATGTCGGGCGCGGTGCGCACCGGGCTCGAGCTGATGGCGCGCTTCTCCGGCGACCCCGAAGTGCTGGAGCTGCCGCTCACCTTCGCCGAGGGCCGCACCCGTCTCGGGCCCATCGGCCTCGGCCCCGCCCCGAAGCTCTCTCAGCGGCAATAGGGGGTCCGGCGCTCGGCGACATCGAAATGCAGGTGGTCCTCGTGGAACCCGTCCGACCCCGGCCCCAGCGTCGTGCCGAACCGCCCGCAGCCCCCCGCGTGCACCCAGCGCAGCAGCCCCGACAGCGGCCCCGCCTCCCAGTCCCGCGCCACCCCGAGGCTCCGCCCATCTTCGAGCCTCAGCGCCCGCACGTCCATTGCCCGGCCGCGCGCGTGCTCCGAGAGCTTGCCCTCGGCGCGCCGGTTGCGGTTGCGGCAGACGTAGCCCGCGGCGATCTCGAGCCCCGCGAGCCGCACGCCCCACATCGCCGCCGCGGGCTTTGCCTCCCGCGCAACCCAGACCGCCAGCGCCCGCGCGGCCGCGCAGTCGAGCACCGGCTCGGGCGCGAGCGCCACCCCCGCCACCGCGCGCACCCGCACCGGCGCCAGGATCCCGCAGCCGCCCGCCTCCTCGATCGCCGGCAGCCGCGCGCCCAAAATCGCGGCACTGCCGCAGACTGCCCCCTCCTGCGCCGCCGCCCCGGAGCCCAGCGCCAGGATGAGCCCCGCGAGCGCCAGCCGCACCGACGCATTCCCCCGCCGAACCGGACCGAGTTCGCGCGTTAACCGACCTTTCGATCCGGTAAACGACCGCAAGAAAACGCCGCGTCTCCAAGTATTTAGCGTTTTGCTCAAGCTTGAGCAGAAAGCGACGAGCCGCACCCGCTCAGCTCCGCACGCCGGGCTTCGTGCGCCCGAAGTCGGCGGCGGGCGTGTCCTGTCCCGCCTCGATGATGCCGCGGCGGATCGCGCGCGTGCGGGTGAAATACGCCTCCAGATACCGCCCGTCCCCCAGCCGGATCGCGCGTTGCAGCGCGAACAGCTCCTCGGTGAAGCGCCCGAGGATGTCGAGCGTCGCCTCGCGGTTCGCCAGGAACACGTCGCGCCACATCACCGGGTCCGAGGCCGCGATCCTCGTGAAGTCGCGAAAGCCCGCGGCGGAGTAATTGACGACCTCGCTCTCCGTCACCCGCCCCAGATCGTCGGCGACGCCGACCATCGTGTAGGCGATCAGATGCGGCACGTGGCTGGTGACGGCGAGCACCGTGTCGTGGTGCTCCGGCTCCATCACGTCCACCCGCGCGCCGAGGCTCTCCCAGAAGCGGCCGAGCCGCTCGATCGCCGCCGCATCCGTCTCCGGCAGCGGCGTCAGCAGACACCAGCGCCCGTCGAACAGCTCCGCGAAGCCCGAGGCCGGCCCCGACTGCTCGGTCCCGGCCAGCGGATGCGCCGGGACAAAGCTCACGTGCTCCGGCAGATGCGGCGCGACCGCGGCGATGACCGCGCCCTTGACCGAGCCCACGTCGGTGACGGTGGCACCGCGCGCCAGATGCGGCGCGATGTCCGCGGCGACCTGGCCCATCGCGCCGACCGGCACGCAGAGGATCACCAGATCGGCGCCTTCCACCGCCTCCGCCGCGGTCTCGAACACGCGGGCGAGCCCCAGCTCGCGGGCGATCCGCCGGCTCTCGGCGGTCCGCGCATAGCCGGTGATGTCGGCCTCCGGCGCCACCCGGCGCAGCGCATGGCTGATCGACGAGGCGATCAGCCCCAGCCCGATCAGCGCCACGCGGCCGTAGTCCATCAGGCGCGCTCCCCGACGAAGCCCGCCACCGCCTCGACCACGCGCGCGCAGGCCTCCGCGTCGCCCACCGTGACCCTGAGGCAGTCCGGCAGCTTGTAGCTCCCCACCCGGCGCACCAGGATGCCGCGCTCGCGCAACGCGAGGTCGCAATCCTCCGCCTCGGCCACGCTGCCGAAGCGCGCGAGCAGGAAGTTCGCCTCCGACGGATCCGACGGCACACCCAGCGCCCCCAGGTCCGCCGCGAGCCGCGCCCGGTTGCGCGTATTCTCCGCCCGGCAGAACGCCGTATAGGCTTCGTCCGCGACCGCCGCCTCCGCCGCGGCCAGCGCCGGCGTCGAGAGGTTGAACGGCCCCCGCACCCGCGCCAGCGCCTCGATCACGTGCCCCGGCCCGTAGCCCCAGCCGATCCTGAGCCCCCCGAGCCCGTATATCTTCGAGAAGGTCCGCGTCATCACCACGTTGTCGCGCGCCGAGACGAGCCCCGCCCCCCCGTCGAATCCCTCGGCATAATCCGCATAGGCCCCGTCGAGCACCAGCAGCGCCTGCGGCGGCAGCCCCTCGGCCAGCCGCGCCACCTCCGCCTCCCCGATCATCGTGCCGGTGGGATTGCTGGGGTTGGCGATGAACACCAGCGCCGTGCGCTCGCTCGCCGCCGCGAGGATCGCGTCCACGTCGATCCGCCGCCCCGCCTCGCGCACCTCGACGGGCGCGGCACCCGCGGCCAGCGCCGCGATCTTGTACATGCCGAACCCGTGCTCGGTGTGGATCACCTCGAGCCTCGGCCCGGCATAGGTCTGGGCGAGTAAGGTGAGGATCTCGTCCGACCCCGCGCCGCAGACGATGCGCTCCGCCGCGAGCCCGTGGACCCGCGCGATGGCCTCGCGCAGCCCCGTGTGGTGGCTGTCGGGATAGAGCGCCAGCGTCTCCGCCGCCCGAAGGTAGGCCTCGACCGCACGGGGGCTCGGGCCGAAAGGGTTCTCGTTCGAGCTGAGCTTCAGGATCCGGTCGCGCCCCTCGAGCCGGCTTTCGCCGCCCACATAGGCCGCGATCTCGAGGATGCCCGGCTGCGGGCGGATCGTGGGATGCGGATCGGGCACGGTCCACCTGCGGCTCTCTGCGGCGAACCTGTCTAGCCGCAGCCGTCGGCCTTGGCCAGTGGGGCATACACCGCAGACAACGCCCCCGCGCCGGCCCTGGTTCGCGCTTGAAGAACCATAACGAATCGTAAAAACGTCCTCATTTACTCCACGATTTCAATGGTTGGAATCATGTTGCACAGTGCAACCCCTCATGTTGCGCAGGTCGAACCCCGCCGCCCGTCTCAGAAGAAGCTCTGCGGATCGACGTCGATCGTGACCCGCACGCTGGCGGGCACCGGCACCGCTTCCAGCCAGGCCCGCAGCGCCTCCTGAAACCCCGTCCCCCGCGGCGCCTTGACCAGCAGCCGCACCCGGTGGCGACCCCGGATGCGGGCGATCGGCGCCGGCGCGGGCCCGAAGAACGTCGCCCGCGCGGCAAGGAGCGGCGCCGCGCCTCGCGCCAGCGCCCGGGCCGTCTCCCAGGTCCGCGCCTCGTCCGGACCGGTGACGAGCACACCCGCCATCCGCCCGTAGGGCGGCGCCGCGGCCGCTCGGCGCCCCTCCGCCTCGGTCCGCCAGAAGGCCTCGTCGTCCCCCTCAAGGATCGCCCGGATCGTCGGATGCTCCGGCTGATGCGTCTGGATCAGCGCGAGGCCCGGGCTCTCCGCACGCCCGGCCCGGCCCGCGACCTGCCGGATCAGCTGGAAGGTCTTCTCCGAGGCCCGCAGGTCGCCGCCCTGCAGCCCCAGATCGGCGTCGATCACGCCGACCAGCGTCAGATGCGGAAAGTTGTGCCCCTTCGAGACCAGCTGCGTGCCGATCACGATATCCGCGGCCCCGCCCGCGATCGCCTCGATCCGCTCCTTGAGTGCGCGGGCGCTCTCGGTCAGGTCCGACGACAGGATCGCCACCCGCGCCGCGGGCCAGCGCTCCGCCGCCTCCTCGGCGATCCGCTCGACGCCCGGCCCGAGGGCTGCCATCCGCCCCTCGACCCCGCAGGCGGGGCACTTGACCGGCACCGGCTTCGTCGCGCCGCACTGGTGGCAGACCAGCCGGCCGCGGAACCGGTGCTCGACCATCCGCGCGTCGCACTGGTCGCAGCCGACCTGCGCCCCGCAGGCCCGGCACAGCGTCAGCGGCGCATAGCCGCGACGGTTGAGAAAGATCAGCGACTGCTCGCCCCGGCCCAACCGCTCCTCCACCGCGGCGGCGAGCGGCGGCGAAATCCACCGCCCCGGCTCGGGCGGATCGCTGCGTAAATCGACGGCCCGCATCTGCGGCATCACCGCCACGCCGTAGCGCTCCGGCAGGTCGAGACGGGCGTATTTCCCGGCCTCGGCATTGGCCCAGGTCTCAAGCGAGGGCGTGGCGGAGGCGAGCACCACCGCCGCCCCCTCGATCGAGGCGCGCAGCACGGCCATGTCGCGCGCATGGTAGAGCGCCCCGTCCTCCTGCTTGTAGGAGCCGTCGTGCTCCTCGTCGACGACGATCAGGCCGAGGTCCGCGAACGGCAGGAACAGCGCCGAGCGCGCGCCCACCACCAGCCGCGCCTCGCCCGCGGCGACCGCACGCCACGCCCGCCGCCGCTGCGCCTGGGTGAGGCCGGAGTGCCATTCGACGGGCCGCGCCCGGAACCGTGCCTCGACCCGGTCGAGGAACTCGACCGACAGCGCGATCTCGGGCAGCATCACCAGCGCCTGCCGGCCCGCGCCCAGCGCCTCGGCCACCGCCTCGAGATAGACCTCGGTCTTGCCCGACCCGGTCACCCCCTTGAGCAGCGTCGTGGAATAGCCCCCCGCGCGTACCGAGGCGCACAACGCCGCCGCCGCCGCCGCCTGATCGGCGGAGAGCGCGCGGCCGGGCGCCTCGGGGTCGAGCCGCGCCACCGGCGCATCTCGAGGGGCTGCCTCGCGCACCAGCACCCCCTGCGCCTCGAGCCCCTTCACCACGGCACCGGAGACGCCCGCCCGCTGGGCGAGCTCGCCCGGCGCAAACCCGAGGTTGCCGTATTCCGCGAAGGCTGCGAGCACCCGCGCGCGCGCCTCGGTCATCCGCGCGGGCTCGGTGCCGCTCCACCGCAGCAGCGGGCGCGCGGCCGGCGGCTCGCCGAGCCCCGGCGCCCGCGTGGCGAGCCGCAGCATCGCACTGAGCGGCGTCAGCGTATAGTCGGCGGCGCGCGCCAGAAAGCTGCGCATCGCCTCGCGCATCGGCGCCACGTCGAGGATGCGGCCGATGTCGCGCAGCTTGTCCGGCGCGACGCCGCCCTCCCCCGCGCCCCAGACGACGCCGAGCACCCGCCGCGGCCCGAGCGGCACCTCGACGAAGGCGCCGAGCCGCACCCCGCCCGCGGGCGCGCGGTAGTCGAGCAGCCGGTCGAGTCCTTCCGCGGTCAGCACGGCGACCGGCGCGCCGGGGGCGAACTCCGGCGACGCGACGTGCATTCCGTGCCGATTGGGCGGTTCCATCGCGCAACACCTTGGGATAGGATCGGCGCAACCCACAAGGGCTGAGGCCCGCAGCAGGAAGTCGCGCGCATGACATTCTTCTTCGATACCGCCGAGATCGCCGAGATCGAGGAGCTGCACGCCCTGGGAATGCTCGACGGGGTGACGACCAACCCCAGCCTGATCGCCAAGTCGGGCCGCGACTTCGTCGAGGTCGCGCGCGAAATCTGCGCCATCGTCCCCGGCCCGGTCAGCGCCGAGGTCGTCGCGGTCGAGGCCGAGGACATGATCACCGAGGGGCGCAAGCTCGCCGAGATCGCCGAGAACATCGCCGTCAAGGTGCCGCTGACCTGGGCGGGCCTGCGCGCCTGCAAGGTGCTGACCGGCGAGGGGCGGATGGTCAATGTGACTTTGTGCTTTTCGGCGAACCAGGCGCTGATCGCGGCCAAGGCGGGGGCCACCTTCATCTCGCCCTTCATCGGCAGGCTCGACGACATCAACATCGACGGCATGGAGCTGATCCGCGACATCCGCATCATCTACGACAACTACGATTTCGCAACCCAGATCCTCGCGGCCTCGATCCGCAGCCCCAACCACGTGACCCAGGCGGCACTCGCGGGTGCCGACATCGCCACGGCGCCGGCGGGCGTGCTCAAGGGCCTCGCGAACCATCCGCTGACCGAAAAGGGGCTGGCGTCGGTCCTCAAGGAATGGGCCGCGACCGGCCAGAAGATCGTGTGAGGCGGGCATGAGCGACGAGGCGGTGGCCAGCGGCGCGGACCTCAGGGCGATGATCCTCGCCGATCCGGGCGCCGTGCTCCAGGACGACGAGGTGATGCGCGCGCTGCTCAAAGCCGACCGCAGTGCGGCGGGACGCAACGTCGTCGATCTGCGCGGAGTGCTGGTTGAGCGGCTGGAGGAGCGGCTCGACCGGCTCGAGGACACACATCGCGAGGTGCTGGCGGCTGCCTACGAGAACGTCGCGGGCACCAACCAGGTGCATCGCGCCGTGCTCGCCATCCTCGAGGCGCAGGACTTCAGCGGCTTTCTCCGCGTGCTGACCCACGACGTGGCGATGATCCTCGGCGTCGAGGTGATCCGGCTGGGGATCGAGGCGCCGGCTGCGCCCGCCGGGCGGCCGCTCGGTCCCGAGGGGCCGCTCGCCTCCGTGGTGGTGGCCCTGCCCGAGGGCGGTGCCGAGGCCTATGCCCGCCAGGGCCGCGGCCTGGGTGCGCGCAAGGTCACGCTGCGCCAGATCGCGGCGGCGCCCGGCGACATCTTCGGCGAGCAGGCGGGGCGGGTGCGTTCGGAGGCGGTGCTGCGGCTCGACCTCGGGCCCGACAGCCACGGCGGCATCCTCGCGTTCGGGGCCGAGGATGCGATGCGCTTTCACCCGGACCAGGGGGTGGACCTGCTCAACTTCTTCGCCGGGGTCTTCGAGCGCGTGCTGCGCCGCTGGCTGGCGTGAGCGGGTCGGGGGCCGGACCCGGGCCTCGGACGGCCGGGCGCTGCCCCTGGGCCGATCCCCGCGACCCTCTCTACCTGCGCTATCACGACGAGGAATGGGGCGTCCCGCTGCGCGACGCGCGCGGCCTCTACGAGCTCTTGACGCTCGAGGGGTTCCAGGCCGGCCTCGCCTGGATCGTCGTGCTGCGCAAGCGCGAGAACCTGCGCGCGGCCTTCCGCGGCTTCGACCCGGAGGCGGTGGCGCGCTTCGACGATGCCGATGTCGCACGGCTTCTCGCCGATCCGGGCATCATCCGCTCGCGGGCCAAGATCCTCGCCGCGATCGCGGGTGCGCGCGTGGCACTCGACATGCGCGAGGCCGGCGAGGATCTCTCGACCTTCCTCTGGGGCTTCGTCGAGGATCGACCGCTCCAGACCCACAGGGCCGTGCCCGCCGACGTGCCGGCCGCGACGCCGCTGTCGACCGAGATCGCGAAGGCGCTTCGCGCCAAGGGATTCAAGTTCGTCGGCCCCGTCATCGTCTATGCCTTCATGCAGGCCGCGGGCCTGGTAAACGACCATCTGCTCGACTGCTTCCGCTACGAGCCCATCCGGCGCATGGCGGCATGAGCGAGGCGCCCGAGGTCTCGCAGGGCGCTTCGCGACTGATGGCGGACTGGCTGGCGCAGATGGGCGCGGTGCGCGGGGCGAGCCCGCGCACGATCACCGCCTATCGCCGCGACGTCTCGGGCTATCTGGGCTTTCTCGCGCTGCATTGGGGCGGCCCGGCGGGCGAGGCGGCGCTCGCCCGCGTCGAGACCGCCGACCTGCGCGCCTGGATGGCGAGCGAGCGCGGCCGCGGCCTCGGCGCACGCTCGCTCGCCCGGGCGCTGTCGGCGGTCAAGAGCTTCCACGCCTGGCTCGCCGAGGCGCATGGGCTGATCGCCCCGGCCGTCACCGCCACCCGTGGCCCGCGCCAGAAGCAGCGCCTGCCCCGTCCCGTCGCCCCCGATGCCGCGCGCGCGCTGATCGCGGGCGTCGAGGCGCAGGGGCTCGCGCCCTGGATGGCGGCGCGCGACGTGGCGGTGGTGACGCTGCTCTACGGCTGCGGGCTGCGCATCTCCGAGGCGCTGGGGCTCGCCCAGTCCGACGCGCCGCTCGGAGAGACCCTGCACATCACCGGCAAGAGCGGCCGCGAGCGGCTGGTGCCGGTCCTGCCGGTTGCGGCGCGCGCGGTCGAGACGTACCGCGGCCTCTGCCCGCTCGCGCCCGGCCCCGAGGCGCCGCTCTTCCTGGGCGCGCGCGGCGGGGCGCTCAATCCGCGGCACGTGCAAAAGGCGATGCAGACCGCCCGGATGCAGCTCGGCCTGCCCGCGACCGCCACCCCGCATGCGCTGCGCCATTCCTTCGCCACGCATCTGCTCGAGGCCGGCGGCGACCTGCGCTCGATCCAGGAGCTGCTCGGCCACGCCTCGCTCGCCTCGACCCAGCTCTACACCGGTGTCGACCAGGCCCGGCTGATGGAGGTCTACGCCGCAGCGCATCCCAAGGGCCGCGGCTGACGATGCCGCGGGCAATCGCCGCCGTCACGCTGGTCGTGCCGGACTACGATGCGGCGCTGGCCTTCTACGTGGGTACCCTCGGCTTCACGCTGATCGAGGACACCGCCGTTGCGCCCGGCAAGCGCTGGGTGAGCGTAGAACCTCCGGGCGATCGCGGCGCAAGGCTCCTGCTCGCAAAGGCTTCCGGCGCGCGGCAGGCGGCACGGATCGGCGACCAGACCGGCGGGCGCGTGGCGCTGTTCCTTCAGACCGACGACTTCGCCCGCGACCATGCAGCGATGCTGCAGGCAGGCGTAGACTTCGGGGACGCCCCGCGTGCAGAGCCCTACGGCCGGGTCGCCGTGTTCCACGATCCCTTCGGCAACCGCTGGGACCTCATCGAACCGGCACAGCCGGACCGAGGCGCGCGGGCGGACTGACCACCGGCTCGGGCAGTCATTGGCGGTAACGCTGGATTTCCGGATCCAGATGGCGCATGCTCGCGCCAAGTTGCTCTAAGATTTCGCAGGCGCTCCAGGGACAACCGGAGGGATGTGGGCTTGGCAATAGCACTGGTACTGGTCGCGGTCGTCGCAGGCTCGGTCCTGTTTCATATCTTCAGCCCCTGGTGGTGGACGCCGATCGCGTCGAACTGGAGCTATATCGACGATACCCTCACGATCACCTTCTGGATCACCGGAGCCGTCTTCGCCGCGGTGGTCCTGTTCATGGCCTACTGCGTCCTGCGCTTCCGCCACCGCGAGGGAATAACCGCGGATTACGAGCCCGAGAACAAGCGGCTGGAGCTGCGCCTCACGCTCGCCACCGCCGTGGGGGTGGCCGCGATGCTCGCGCCCGGCCTCTACGTCTGGAGCCAGTTCATCACCGTCCCCGCGGAGGCGACCGAGGTCGAGGTCTTCGCCCAGCAATGGCAGTGGAGCTACCGCCTGCCCGGCGAGGACGGCAGGCTCGGCACCTCCGAGAGCCGGCTCGTCAGCTTCGAGAACCCGCTCGGCGTCGATCCCGACGACCCGGCGGGGCAGGACGATGTGATCGTCGAGGCCGACGACCTGCACCTGCCGCTGGACAGGCCCGTGAAGATGCTGCTGCGCTCGATCGACGTGCTGCACAATTTCTACGTGCCCGAGTTCCGCGCCAAGATGGACATGGTCCCGGGCATGGTCACCTACTTCTGGTTCACCCCGACGCGCACCGGCGAGTTCGAGGTGCTCTGCGCCGAACTGTGCGGGGTCGGCCACGGCTTCATGCGCGGGATCGTCATGATCGACACCGAACAGGATTACCAGGCCTGGCTGCAGGAGCAGTCGACCTTCGCCGAGCTGTCGGCGCCGACGCAGGTCGGCCTGGCGGAGCCTGCAAACCCGTGACCGGAGCCAATTCGGCACGACCAAAGCGCCCGCCCGGAGCCTGATCCGGCGCCCCGGGCGGCGGGGAAAGGAGGAGCACCGATGGTCGATGTCACGCCCGATGGGACGCGGGGCGTTCCGCAGGACGGAACCACGGCGGTTCCGCCCGCCGAGGTGGCGGACGCCGAGCTCTACCACCCCCACAGCTACTGGACGAAGTACATCTTCTCCCAGGACGCCAAGGTCATCGCGATCCAGTATTCCGGCACCGCGATCGGCATCGGCCTGGTGGCGCTGGTGCTGAGCTGGCTGATGCGGATGCAGCTCGGCTTCCCCGGCGTGCTCGATTTCATCACGCCCGAAACCTACTACCAGTTCATGACCATGCACGGCATGATCATGGTGGTCTACCTCTTGACCGCGCTCTTTCTCGGCGGCTTCGGCAACTACCTGATCCCGCTGATGGTGGGCGCGCGGGACATGGTGTTCCCGTATGTCAACATGCTCAGCTACTGGATCTACATGCTCGCGGTGCTGGTGCTGGTCGCGAGCTTCTTCGCGCCGGGCGGGCCCACCGGCGCGGGCTGGACGCTCTACCCGCCCCAGGCGATCCTCGGCGGCACGCCGGGCGGCACGAGCGCGGGCATCGTCCTGATGCTGGTCTCGCTGATCCTGTTCATCATCGGCTTCACCATGGGCGGGCTCAACTACGTCGTCACCGTGCTCCAGGGACGGGCGCGGGGCATGACGCTGATGCGGATGCCGCTGACCGTCTGGGGCATCTTCACCGCGACGGTCATGGCGCTTCTCGCCTTTCCCGCGCTCTTCGTGGCCAGCGTCATGATGCTCTTCGACCGGCTGCTCGGCACCAGCTTCTTCATGCCGGCGCTGGTCGAGATGGGCGAGCAGCTCAGCTACGGCGGCGGCAGCCCGATCATGTTCCAGCACCTGTTCTGGTTCTTCGGCCATCCGGAGGTCTACATCGTCGCCCTGCCCGCCTTCGGCATCGTCTCCGACCTGATCAGCGTGCACGCGCGCAAGAACATCTTCGGCTACCGTATGATGGTCTGGGCGATCGTGATCATCGGCGCGCTCAGCTTCGTGGTCTGGGCGCATCACATGTACGTCTCGGGGATGCATCCCTATTTCGGCTTCTTCTTCGCCACCACGACGCTGATCATCGCGGTGCCCACGGCGCTCAAGGTCTACAACTGGGTCCTCACCCTCTGGCGCGGCGACATCCACCTGACGCTGCCGATGCTCTTCGCGCTCGCCTTCATCGTCACCTTCGTCAACGGCGGGCTGACCGGGCTCTTCCTCGGCAACGTTGTCGTCGACGTGCCGCTCAGCGACACGATGTTCGTCGTCGCGCATTTCCACATGGTGATGGGGGTGGCCCCCATCCTGGTGATCTTCGGGGCGATCTACCACTGGTATCCCAAGATCACCGGCCGGATGCTCAACGAGGCGATGGGGCAATTCCACTTCTGGGTGACCTTCCTCGGCGCCTATCTGATCTTCTTCCCGATGCACTACGTGGGTCTCGTCGGCGTGCCGCGCCGATACCCGGAGCTGGGCGAGACGGTCTTCATCCCCGACAGCGTCGCCACGCTCAACGCCTTCATCAGCGTGACCGCCTTCGTCGTCGGCTTCGCCCAGATCGTGTTCCTCTTCAACATGATCTGGAGCATCCGCCACGGCCGTGACGCGGGCGGCAATCCGTGGCGCGCGACGACGCTGGAATGGCAGACGCCACAGACCCCGCCCGCCCACGGCAACTGGGGCAAGGATCTCCCCGTGGTCTACCGCTGGGCCTACGACTACTCCGTGCCCGGTGCCCCCCAGGACTTCATCGCCCAGAACGACCCCGGGCCGCGGGGCGCGGCTCCCGGGCCGGTGCCGGCATGAGCGTCATCCTGGTCTTCCTGCTGGCCATCGCCGGCGTGGCTACCTGGTGGCTGCTGCGTCAGGGGCTGATGTCGAAGCCCTGGCTCGTGGTGGGCGAGGGCGTGCAGCAGACGACCCTGCCGACCCCCAAGATCGGCCTCGGCGTGTTCCTCGCTGTGGTCGGCTGCCTCTTCGCGCTGTCGGCCAGCGCCTATTTCATGCGGATGGAATATGCGGACTGGAGGTCGATGCCGCTGCCGCGGCTGATCTGGCTCAACACGGCGATGCTGGTGCTGGGCAGCGTTCTGTTGCAATGCGCGGTTGCGGCGGTGCGCAGCGGCGACCGCGACACGCTGCGCCTCGCGCTTGCCAGCGGCGCGGTGGCCGGCGTGGCCTTCCTCGTGGGCCAGGTGCTCGCCTGGCGCGAGCTCACCGCCAGCGGCTATCTCGTCACCGCGAACCCGGCGAACAGCTTCTTCTACCTGATCACCGGGCTGCACGGGCTGCACATCCTGGGCGGACTCGTGGCGCTGTCGCGGCCGCTCGCCGGCGCCTGGCGCGGCGCCCCACCCGCGCGCCTGCGCCTGAGCGTGGAGCTCTGCGCCACCTACTGGCACTTCCTGCTCGCGGTCTGGGCCGCCCTCCTCGTGCTCTTCACCGGCTGGGCGAGCGAGCTCGTCGACATCTGCCGCCAGCTCCTGACCTGAAGGATCGCACCATGGCCGCCCCGACGCTCGAACCCTATGTCAGCCGGCCCGGCGGCCTGCGCGGCGTCTTCGCCGACTGGGCCTCCGACCAGCGCACGTTCAAGAACGTGTCCTGGGGCAAGGCGATGATCTGGATCTTCCTGCTCTCCGACACCTTCATCTTCGGCTGCTTCCTGCTCAGCTACATGACCGCGCGGATGTCCACCCGCGTGCCCTGGCCCAATCCGAGCGAAGTCTTCGCGCTGCACATCGGCGGTGCCGACGTGCCCTTGATCCTGATCGCGATCATGACCTTCGTGCTGATCTCCTCGAGCGGCACGATGGCGCTGGCGGTCAACTACGGCTACCGGCGCGACCGGGTGAAGGCCGCCGTGCTGCTGCTGATCACCGCGGCCTTCGGCGTGATGTTCGTCGGCATGCAGGCCTTCGAGTGGACCAAGCTGATCAGCGAGGGCGTGCGTCCCTGGGGCAACCCCTGGGGCGCCGAGCAGTTCGGCGCGACCTTCTTCATGATCACCGGCTTCCACGGCACCCATGTCACGATCGGCGTCATCTTCCTTCTGATCGTCGCGCGCAAAGTCTGGCGCGGGGATTACGAGACCGAGCGCCGCGGCTTCTTCACCAGCCGCAAGGGGAGTTACGAGAGCGTCGAGATCATGGGGCTCTACTGGCACTTCGTGGACCTGGTCTGGGTCTTCATCTTCGCATTCTTCTATCTGTGGTGAGAGGCAGGCATGTCGGACGCAACGATGGACACGAGAGCCCGGGCCGAGGCGACCCATGCGGCCGCCCCGGCCGAGCACCAGCAGCACCCGCTCAAGGTCTATTTCCTGATCTGGGGCCTGCTGTTCGTGCTCAGCGCCTGTTCCTACGCCGTCGATTACGTCGGGCTCGAGGGCTACCTGCGCTGGTTTCTGATCCTGTTCTTCATGGTGTTCAAGGCAGGGCTGATCATGGCGATCTTCATGCACATGGCGTGGGAGCGGCTCGCGCTCAGCCTCGCCATCGTCGTGCCGCCGATCGCCCTGCTGGTCTTCGTCGGCATCATGGTCGCCGAATCCGACTACACGTTTCTCACGCGCGAGGTCTTCTTCGGCGCAACGCCGTAGGGCGGGCATCGACCGATCCGGCCCGGCCGGATGCGCTTCGCTTGCCTGGGGCCAAGCGCGGATTCGCGAAAAGCGAATCACACTTGTTCAGCTATTTCAACAACTTGCTTATAGTTTCAAGTTGGACACCGCGACGGATCGCTCAGGCGGCCGGCGCCCCCCTCCGGCTGCGGGGGACCTCGACGACCTTGCGATAGAGATGCCAGGTCGAATGCCCCAGCACCGGCAGCACGACGATCAGCCCCGCCAGCACCGGCACCGACCCGGCCACGAGCGCGAACGAGACGATCAGCCCCCACAGCGCCATCGGCACCGGGTTCGTCAGCACCGCGCGCATCGAGGTCGCGATCGCCGCGCGTGCGCCGACGTCGCGGTCGAGCAGCAGCGGAAACGCCACGACCGTCGTGCTGAGGGCCACGAGCGCGAACACAAAGCCGATGGCGTTGCCGACCAGCAGCAGCGCCCAGCCGCGCGGCGTGCTGATCACATCGACGAGGAGCCCCAGGAGGGTCGCCGGCGACTCCACACCGTAGAGCCAGCCGTAGATCGCCTGCGCGACCGCCAGCCAGACGAAGAACAGCACGACGAGCAGCGCGCCCACGACTGCGATCGCGGGCAGGGCCGGCGATCGCAGCACCTCGAAGGCATGGCTCCACGCCGCGTCGAGGCCGAGCTCGCGCCTGCGGCTGATCTCGTAGAGCCCGATCGCCGCGACCGGCCCGAGCAGCGCGAACCCCGCCATCAGCGGATAGATCAGCTGCAGCGCGTTGCCCCCCGAAGCCCAGACGACCAGCACCGCGCCGATGATCGGATAGATCAGCACCAGAAACACGTAATGCGACGGCTTCGCCGCGAAGTCCTCCCATCCCAGCCGCAGCGCGTCCCAGACATCGTCGGTGCCGATCCGGCGCACCGCCGCCGGCTCCACCGAATGGTCCGCGCCCGCAAGAACATGAAAACTCGTCATCAGCCTTCCTTTCCGTATCGAGCCCCCGCGAGCCGAGA
>JBBQRM010000013.1:0-18570 GCA_038214855.1 Rhodobacterales bacterium
AATGCACCTCGTGGCCGCGGACCCTGCCCGTGAATTGCCAGGCGGACTTGTGGCCGGTGACGACGCGCATCTCCGAGGGCTCGCCGACGATCACCGCCTCGGGGCGCGGGAGGCGCTCGAGCATCGCCTCGATCATTGGCGGGGCACCGAGGCAGCCCACCTCCTCGTCGTAGCTGAGCGCGATCAGGATCGGGCGCCTCATCCCGGCGGCGAGCATTTCGGGCACGAGCGCGAGCGCATTGGCCGAGAAGCCCTTCATGTCGCAGGTGCCGCGGCCGTAGAGGCGGCCGTCGCGTTCGGTGAGCGCGAAAGGGTCGGAGGACCAGTCCTGCCCCTCGACCGGCACCACGTCGGTATGGCCCGAGAGCACGATCCCGCCGGGCGCCTCGGGGCCGACGAGCGCCACCAGCGCCGCCTTCTCGCCGGTCGCGTCGGGGACGCGGTGCGACGCCACGCCGTGGTCGGCGAGATAGGCTTCCACGAAGTCGATCAGCTCGAGGTTCGAGCCGCTGGAGACGGTGGGGAAGGCCACCAGCCGTTCGAGCATCTCGCGGGGGGTCAGCACACGCGCCATCGGGGACGCTCCTGTCAGCGGGCCTGTTCGCAGGCGCGCACTCTGGAAGGCCCCGGTGGGACCGTCAAGCGGCATTAACGTGTTGTGGCGAGGCGAATTCTGCTGCTACAACTTGCAGACGGCTCCGGCTGCCTGCTGTGCGGCAGCCCGGCGCTCAAGGCGGCTCCAGATCGCCTCGTTTGGCCGACAGGGGGCTACATGGATGCTTGACGGCGCTGAGCCGGTCCTCGAGGTATCGAACCTCAAGACGGTCTTCGACACCCGCGACGGCGCTGTCCATGCCGTCAACGGCGTGAGCTTCACCCTGGCGCCGGGCGAGCTGCTCGGCGTGGTCGGCGAGAGCGGGTCGGGCAAGTCCGTCACCATGATGTCGCTGATGGGGCTCCTGCCGATGCCGCCGGCGCGCATCGCGGAGGGCGAGATCCGCTTCGAGGGGCGCGACGTGCGCGCGATGACCGAGCGGCAGCTGCGCGGCCTCCGCGGCGGCAACGTCGGCTTCGTCTTTCAGGACCCGATGACGAGCCTCAACCCGGTCTTCACCGTCGGCTATCAGCTGATGGAGCCGTTGCGCGAGCACCTGCGGCTGTCGAGAAAGGCGGCGCGGGCGCGGGCGGCGGAGCTGCTGGGCCTCGTGGGCATCCCGGACGCCGAGGCAAGGCTCGACGCCTTTCCGCACCAGTTCTCGGGGGGCATGCGCCAGCGGGTGATGATCGCGATGGCGCTGGCCTGCGACCCCAAGGTGCTGATCGCCGACGAGCCGACCACGGCGCTCGACGTCACCATCCAGGCGCAGATACTCGAGCTGGTGCGGGGCTTGCGTCAGCGGCTGGGGATGGGGATCATCTGGATCACCCACGACCTCGGGCTGGTCGCGGGAATCGCGGACCGGGTGATGGTGATGTACGCGGGCCAGATCGTCGAGCACGGGCCGGTGGGCGAGCTCTTCGCCAACCCGCGGCACCCCTACACCCGCGCACTTCTGGAGACCGTTCCGAGCGTTACGGGGCCGCGAGCGAAGCGGCTCAACACCATCGAGGGCCAGCCGCCGCATCTGGGGGCGCATCCGACCTCGTGCCCCTTCGTGCCGCGCTGTCCGCACGCCTTCAACCGCTGCCGCACCGAGAACCCGCCGCGCATGGATGTGGGGCCGGGCCACGACGCCGCCTGCTGGTGGGACGCCGAGACCGGGGAGCCGCGCGATGTTTGACGGGGGCGCGCCGCTCCTGCGGGTGCGGGGGCTCAAGATGCACTTCCCGATCTACGCCGGCCTGCTGCGCCGGCGGGTGGGCGAGATCAGGGCGGTGGACGACATCAGCTTCGAGATCGAGGCCGGCGAGACGCTGGGCCTCGTCGGCGAGAGCGGCTGCGGCAAGTCCACCGCGGGCCGTGCGATCCTGCGGCTCTACGAGGTGACCGGGGGCGTGATCGAGCTCGAGGGCCGCGACATCGCCCATGTCGAGGGCAACGAGCTGCGCCGGCTCAGGCCCGAGATGCAGATGATCTTCCAGGACCCGCAGGCGAGCCTGAACCCGCGGATGACCGTGGGCTCGATCATCGCCGAGCCCCTGAGCGAGCACAAGCGCATGACGCGGCCCGAGCGCCGGGCGCGGGTGGCCGAGCTGATGGATCAGGTCGGCCTCGCGCGGGCCTTTGCCAACCGTTATCCGCACGAGTTCTCCGGCGGCCAGCGCCAGCGGATCGGCATCGCCCGGGCGCTGGCGCTCAACCCGAAGTTCATCGTCTGCGACGAGCCGATCGCCGCCCTCGACGTGTCGATCCAGGCGCAGGTGGTCAACCTGCTGGAGGATCTGCAGGAGAAGCTCGGCCTCACCTATCTGTTCATCAGCCACGACCTGAGCATGGTCCGCCACCTCGCGACGCGGGTGGCGGTGATGTATCTGGGCCGCCTGATGGAGGTCGCCCCGCGCGAGGCGCTCTACGAGCTGCCGCTGCATCCCTACACCCAGGCGCTGATCTCGGCGGTGCCCTCGCCCGACCCGGAGGTCGAGGCGAAGCGCGAGCGCATCATCCTGAGCGGCGACGTGCCGAGCCCTGTGAGCCCGCCCGCGGGCTGCGTCTTCCACACCCGCTGCCCCAAGGCCTTCGACCGCTGTCGGGTGGAGGTCCCCGTTTTGCGCGACCTGGGGCAGGGGCGTCACGCCGCCTGCCATCTGGTCGGCGATGCCCGGGACGCGGCCTGACGCGCCGCGCCCAATCCAACCCGAGGAGAACACCCATGCGACTGCGACACATCCTGACCACGGCGGCAGCGGGGGCGCTGATCGCCTCGGCGGCGCACGCCGAGCGCGGCGAGGACGGCCAGCTCAACATCATCTACTGGCAGGCCCCCTCGACGCTGAACCCCTATCTGTCCGGCGGCACCAAGGAGGTCGAGGCGGCGAGCCTCGTGATCGAGCCGCTGGCGCGCTACGACGAGAACGGCGACATGGTACCGTTCCTGGCCGCCGAGATCCCGACGCAGGAGAACGGCGGCATCTCCGAGGATCTGACCTCGATCACCTGGAAGCTGAAGCCCGACCTGAAATGGTCGGACGGCACCGACGTCACCGCCGAGGACGCGGTCTTCACCTGGGAATACTGCACCCATCCCGAGGGCGGCTGCGCGCAGGCCAGCTACTTCGACGGGGTGAAGTCGGTCGAGGCGGTGGACCCGCAGACGATCAAGATCACCTTCGACGAGCCCAAGCCGTTCCCCTACACGGCGCTCGTCGGCTCCGAGAGCCCGATCATCCAGAAGGCGCAGTTCCAGGACTGCCTCGGCGCCCGCGCGCCCGAATGCACCGAGGAAAACTTCGGCCCCATCGGCACAGGCCCGTTCACCGTCGCCGAGTTCAAGCCCAACGACGTGATCCTGTTCGAGGCCAGCGAGACCTACCGCGAGCCCGACAAGCCCGCCTTTGCCTCCGTGCTCTTCAAGGGGGGCGGCGACGCGGCGAGCGCCGCGCGCTCGGTGCTCGAGACCGGCGAGTTCGACTACGCCTGGAACCTCCAGGTGGAACCGGAAGTGCTCACGGCGATGGAGGCCTCGGGGCGTGGCGAGGTCGTCAGCGCCTTCGCGACCTCGGTCGAGCGGCTGCATCTCAACCAGACGAACCCCGACCCGTCGCTCGGCGACCAGCGCTCCACCGTCGAGGGCGGGGAGCATCCGTTCCTGACCGACCGCAAGGTCGGCCAGGCGCTGTCGATGGCCATCGACCGCACCGTGCTGGTCGAGACCGGCTACGGCGCCGCCGGCCAACCCACCTGCAACGTTCTGCCCGCGCCGGAGCTCTACGCCTCGACCGCCAACGACGGCTGCCTCGTGCAGGACATGGAAGGCGCCAAGGCGCTGCTCGAGGAGGCCGGCTGGACCGACGAGGACGGCGACGGCGTGCGCGAGAAGGACGGGCAGCGGCTGTCGGTGCTCTACCAGACCTCGACCAACTCGGTGCGCCAGGGCGCGCAGGCGCTGATCAAGCAATGGTGGAACGAGCTCGGCGTCGAGGTCGAGCTGCGCAATGTCGACGCCAACGTGTTCTTCGGCGGCGATCCGTCGAGCCCGGACACGTTCCAGAAGTTCTACGCCGACATCGAGATGTACACCAACAACTTCGCCGGCGTCGATCCCGAGGCCTATATGGCCGACTGGGCCTGCGACGCCATTCCGGGGCCGAGCACCCAGTGGCAGGGCACCAACATCCAGCGCTTCTGCTCGGAGGAGTACGACGCGCTGATCCGGGCGATGGCGACCGAGGCCGACATCGAGAAGCGCGGCGAGATCGCCAAGGCGCAGAACGACCTCTTGATGCAGTCCTACTCGATCATCCCGCTGGTCTGGCGCGGCAACCCCTCCGCGATCTCCGCCACGCTTCAGGGCGTGCGGATGAACGACTGGGACAGCGAGATGTGGAACATCGCCGACTGGACCCGCGCCGAGCCGTCCTGACGCCGCTCCGCCCCCTTCGGGGGGCGGCGCATCCCTCGGGCCCGCGGGAGACGCCATGCTCAACTTCACGCTGCGCCGGCTCCTGATGGCGATCCCGACGCTGATCGTGATCAGCTTCATCATCTTCGCGCTGCTCGACCTGGCACCCAACGATCCCACGGGCGACCTGCCGCTCACCATCCCGCCGGAAGTGCGCGAGCAGATCCGCCTCTCCCTCGGCCTGGGCGAGCCGTTCCACATCCGCTATCTCAAATGGCTCCAGCAATTCATGGTGAACGAGCCGCTGAACCTGCTCGAGCAATGGACCGGCTGGAGCATCGGCGACAGCGAGAACCGCCTGCGGATCACCAGCTGGGCCACACGCTCCCCGGTCGTGGACCTCATCGCCCAGCGCCTGCCGCAGACGCTGTGGGTCGTGGGCATGTCCTATGTCGTGGGCATCCTGATCGCCATCCCGATCGGGGTGATCTCGGCCTACAAGCAGTATTCCTGGTTCGACCAGTTCGGCACGTTCTTCTCGATGATCGGCTTTTCGGTGCCGACCTTCTTCACCGGGCTGGTGCTGATCCTGGTCTTCTCGGTCAACCTCGGCTGGCTGCCGATGATCTACGACACGCGGCTCGAGGTGCGCGACCTCGGCAGCTTCTGGGCGCAGGTCAAGCAGATGATCATGCCGGTCACGGTGCTCGCACTCTTCAACGCGGCACAGCTCAGCCGCTTCATGCGCGCCTCGATGCTCGACAACCTCTCCCAGGACTACGTGCGCACCGCGCGCGCCAAGGGCATGAAGGAGCGGGTGGTGCTCCTGGTGCATGTGCTGAGGAACTCGCTCATCCCGGTCGTGACGGTGATCGCGCTCGGCATCCCCACGATCTTCTCGGGCGCGATCATCACCGAGCAGATCTTCCGGGTGAACGGGCTCGGGCAATTGCTGATCATCGGCATCCAGGGCGCCGACATTCCGCTTGTCCAGACGCTCACCTTCATCTTCGCGATCCTGATCGTGCTCTTCAACCTGATCGCCGATGTCGCGTACGGCATCCTCGACCCGCGGATCCGCTATGACTGACCTCACCCTCGCCGAGCAGGCGGTCGAGCAGCCCCAGCGCAGCCTGTGGACCGACGTCTGGCTCCAGTTCCGCCACCACAAGGGGGCGCTGGCGGGGTCGTTCATCTTCGCGGCGATCGTGCTGGGCGTGATCTTCGGGCCGATGCTCTACACGCTCGATCCGCAGTTCATCGACACGAGCGCGCGCAACGTCGGACCATCGCTCGCGCATCCGATGGGCACCGACAACATCGGCCGCGACATCTTCGCCCAGGTGCTCCAGGGCGGGCGCATCTCGCTCGCCGTCGGCATCACCGCAATGCTGCTGTCGCTCGTGCTCGGCACGTTCGTGGGCGTGCTCGCGGGCTATTTCCGCCGGCTCGACGGGCCGCTGATGCGGCTGACCGACCTGTTCCTGGCGCTGCCGATCCTGCCGTTGCTGCTGGTGATCATCATGCTCTTCCGCGAGACCTTGCGCGCGGCCTTCGGGCCGGAAACCGGGATCTTCCTGCTGATCGTCTTCATCATCGGCATCACCTCCTGGATGCAGACCGCGCGTATCGTGCGCGGCGACGTGCTGGCGCTCAAGGAACGCGAGTTCGTGCTCGCGGCGCAGTCCATCGGCACGCCGGGCCGGCGCATCATCACCCGCCACGTGCTGCCGAACGTGCTCTCCCCGATCATGGTCTCCGCCACGCTCGGCGTCGCCAACGCCATCATCACCGAGAGCGCGCTCTCCTTTCTCGGCCTCGGCTTTCCCTCCGACTTCCCGACCTGGGGGCGACTCCTCTTCGACGGCGCCAACTTCATGACGCTGACCCCCGCCCGCGTCATCTGGCCCGGCCTCGCGATCTCGCTGACCGTGCTCAGCGTCAACTACATCGGCGACGGATTGCGCGATGCGCTCGATCCGCGCATCCGTGGACGCTGACGCAAGAAAAAGTGAGCAGGTGCAGCAGGGCCGTTAACGCCTTTCGCCCCGCCAAGCCCCATATCTCCCGCAGGAGACATGCGGCATGGCATTCGGCTTTCCCCAGATCAGCTTCATCGGCGCGCCCTTTCCCGCGCTCTGCCCGGGCCATTCCGGCCTCGGGTTCCGGCGCGCGGGGCCGTTCGACGCCGGCGCGGTGCAGGCGCATCTGCTCGGCTTGTCTCCCGAGGACCGGCGGCTGCGCTTCTGCGGCGGCGTCTCCGACTCCGCGCTCGCGGCGCATGTCGCTGGGCTGTGGCGGTCGCGGACCTTCGTGTTGATCGCCCGCGAAGGGTCGCTCTGGCCGGGGCCGCTGCACCGCGCGGGGCCGGTGCGCGCGGTCGCCGATTTCGCCGTGGATGGCCGGACCGCCGAGCTCGGCCTCAGCGTCGAGGACGCCTGGCGCCGCAGCGGCGTCGGCACCTGGCTGCTCCAGGCCGGGGCCGCGCTCCTCGACTGGCGCGGCGTCGAGCAGATCGAGGCGATGACGCTGCCGGGCAACCTGTCGATGCGCCGCCTCGGCGCCCGCTGCGGTGCCCGCATCGAGCCCGGCCCCGACCAGCTCGTGCTGCGATTCGAGGTCGAGGCGCTGCACCGCGCCTACGTCGCCCGGCGCCTGACCGCCCCGCTCGCCTTCGCCCGCTGCGCCTGAGAGGCGTCAGCCGCTCGAACCCGCCCGCCCGGGCGTGTGCGCCCCGCTCCCAGAAAATCCCCCGATGAAGGGCGGAAAAGCCGCTTGTCGCGTAGCTTAACGGAAAGTAAAATCGCGCCTGTAACCAATTGAGATCCTTAGGGCGTTAACTTGTTTCACAGTGAAACGCCCGATATTTCACGCCCGGCGGCCCCGCCGCCCCTCAACGAACGCCCCGCGCCCCCTCCGCCAGCAGCGCGTCGATCTCCGCTTCCTTCGCGGCCCCTGCGAGCGGCGAGAAATCCCCCGCCTCCAGCACCTCCCGCGCCGCCCGCACCAGGGCTGCCTGCGCCACCCGCGCCAGCCCGCCGCCGAGGCTGATCCGCGCCACCCCCGCCGCGGCGAACTCCGCCCGGCGCCGGCCCGCGAAACTCCCCGAGGCGAGGGCGTTGACCGGCGCGGACACCGCCCCGCAGATGCGCTCCAGAGCCGCCCAGTCCGGCGGCGCCGGCAGATAGAGACAATCCGCCCCCGCCGCCTCGAAGGCCTTGAGCCGGCGCAGCCCCTCGTCCATCCCGTAGGCCCCGGTCATCACCCCGTCGGCGCGCGCCACCAGCACGAAGTCCCGCGGCAGGCCGCGCGCCGCCGCCACCGCCGCCCGCACCCGCTCAACCGACAGCTCGAAGCCGTAGGCGCCCGTGCCCGGCAGGTCGGTATCCTCGATCGAGCAGCCCGCCAGCCCCGCCTCCGCCGCCAGCCGCACCGTCTCGGCCACCGCCTCCGGCGCCTCGGCATAGCCGTTCTCCAGATCGCCGCTCACAGGCAGCGGCGTCGCCGCCACCAGCTCGGCGGCATGCGCGAGCGCCGCGTCCCGCGTCACCGCCGTCCCGTCGGCGAGCCCGCGCGTGAAGGCAAAGCCCGAGGATGTCGTCCCGATCGCCTGCGCCCCGAGCGCCGCAAGCACCCGCGCCGAGCCCGCGTCCCAGGCATTGGCGAGCACGAACGGATCGCCCCGCCGGTGCAGCGCCCGAAACGCCGGCCCCGGATCATGCGCCATCCCGGGCCTCCTCGAGGAACTCGTAGACCACCTCGTCGAAACTGTCGCCGGCGAAGGCATAGAAGAACTCCGCCGGCTCCTCGGCCACGACCTCGTGCGGCGCGTCGCCGGGGATGAACAGCGCCACGCCCGGCCCCAGCTCGTGCTCGGCCTCGCCGATCCGAACCCGCACCCGGCCGCGGACCCCGAAATAGACCTCGTCCTGCGCATGCCGGTGCAGGGCCAGCCCCTCGCCCGCGTTGAGCGAGGCGAGCCCACAGATCAGCGCCCGCGTCGGCGTCCGGTCGGCGGACAGGAGCGTCCGCCAGGAGACCGCGCCGCGTGCGGCATCGGTCCAGCGCTCGAGCGGCAACTCGGCGGCATCGACGCGCACGGGTTCGGCTTCCATCGGCGGCTCCTCCCTCACGCCACGAGCAAACCCCAACCCCCGCGCGCAGGCAAGCCGCTTGATCGCGGCCGCCCCTTGGCGCATAACCCGGGCATGGGGTCCCGCATCGCCACAGCCGCCTGTCGCTGCCGCTGAGACCTCTCTCGCGGCGCCGCCCCCTCATGCCAGTACCGGAGCGAAGGCCCGCCGCGCCACCCGCGAGGACCCGCCCATGACCGAGATCACCCTCTACGACACGCTGACGCGGGCCAAACAGCCGCTGAGGCCGCTCGACCCCGAAAACGTCCGCATGTACGTCTGCGGCCCCACCGTCTACGACCGCGCCCATATCGGCAACGCGCGTCCCGCGGTGGTCTTCGACGTGCTCTACCGCCTGCTGCGCCACACCTATGGGGCGGACCACGTGACCTACGTGCGCAACATTACCGACGTCGACGACAAGATCAACGCCCGCGCCCGCGAGACCGGCCGCGACATCCGCGCCATCACCGACGAGACGATCCGCTGGTTCCACGACGACATGGCCGCACTCGGCAACCTGCCGCCGACGCAGGAGCCACGGGCGACGGAGTACATCCGCCAGATGGTGGCGATGATCGAGCGGCTTATCGCCCGCGGCCATGCCTATCCAGCGGAAGGACACGTGCTGTTCGCGGTGGGAAGCTACGCCGACTACGGCACGCTCGCCCGCCGCTCGCTCGACGAGATGCGCGCCGGCGCGAGGGTCGAGGTCGCGCCCTACAAGCGCGACCCGATGGACTTCGTGCTGTGGAAGCCCTCCGGCGAGGGCGAGCCCGGCTGGGACAGCCCCTGGGGCCGGGGGCGGCCGGGCTGGCACATAGAATGCTCGGCGATGGCCCGCGAGCTGCTCGGCGAGAGCTTCGACATCCACGGCGGCGGCATCGACCTGGTGTTCCCCCACCACGAGAACGAACGCGCCCAGTCGCTATGCGCCCATCCCGAGGGGCATTTCGCCAGCATCTGGATGCACAACGGGTTCCTCCAGGTGGAGGGGGAGAAGATGTCCAAGTCGCTCGGCAACTTCTTCACGGTGCGCGATTTGTGCGAGAGCTACCACCCTCTCGTAATTCGGAAGGTGCTTCTCTCAACGCACTACAGAAAGCCGCTCAGCTGGAGTGCGCAGAAGGCTGTTGAGCATCGCAGCGAGTTGGCGCAATGGGCGAACTTTCTGCACCATTTCCCTGCCGGAGCGGCCCCGACGCCGCAACTCGTGGAAATTCTGTCAGATGAACTGAACACTGCAGGTGCTCTCGCCCATTTGAGAAGTTTGTTTGATGGCCATGAATACGAAAGACTGCGCGCGGACTGTGAGTTTTTGGGCTTGTGGGGTGGTGAGAGTTCAGGAGAACTTTCGCGCGTCTATGTCGGCTTTGGCTCGATGAGCCTGGAGATTTCTGCGAAGATAGACAATCTGCTGCGACGGATCGACGTTGCCCGGAACACTAGCCACTATCAAGAAGCCGATAGGCTCAGGTTAGAGCTTCTAGAATCCGGAGTTGCAGTCAATAACACCTCCGGTGGATCGACATTTTCACTGACCCCCGATTTCAGTCGTGACAGATTAATGGTCATTGAATGACCCCCACCCGCCTCAGCCTCTACGACACCACCCTGCGCGACGGGCAGCAGACGCAGGGGGTCGATTTTTCGGGGGCGGACAAGGCGCGGATCGCGACAGCACTCGACGGGCTTGGGATCGACTATGTCGAGGGGGGCTGGCCGGGGGCAAATCCGACGGACAGCGGGTTCTTTGCGGAGGCGCCGAGGCTCACCCGCGCGCGGATGACGGCCTTCGGGATGACCCGGCGCGCCGGGCGTTCGGCGAGCAACGACGACGTGCTGGCGGCGGTGGTGAACGCGGGGACGCCGGTTGTGTGTCTCGTCGGCAAGACCCATGCGGGGCAGGTGCGGGGCGCGCTGGGGGTGAGCCTGGAGGAGAACCTCGAGGCGATCCGGGCGTCGATAGCACTTCTGGTGGCGGAGGGGCGCGAGGCGATATTCGACGCGGAGCATCTGTTCGACGGCTGGCGTAAGGACGCCGGCTATGCGCTCGCCTGCCTGAGGGCCGCCGACGAGGCGGGGGCGCGGTGGATCGTGCTGTGCGACACCAACGGCGGGACGCTGCCGGGCGAGGTGGCGGCGACGGTCGAGGCGGTGATCGCGGACGGAATCCCCGGCGAGCGGCTCGGGATCCACGCGCACGACGACACGGGCCATGCGGTCGCGAACAGCCTCGCGGCGGTCGAGGCGGGGGTGCGGCAGGTGCAGGGGACCCTGAATGGCCTCGGCGAGCGCTGCGGTAACGCCGATCTGGTGAGTCTCATCCCGACGCTGATGCTCAAGGAGCCCTTCGCGAGCCGTTATGTGACCGGGGTGGACGCGGGCGGGCTCGCGGGGCTGACGCGGCTGAGCCGGATGGTGGACGACATCCTGAACCGGGTGCCGGATGCGAGCGCGCCGTATGTCGGAGCCTCGGCCTTCACCCACAAGGCGGGGCTGCATGCGTCGGCGGTGCTCAAGGACCCCGCGAACTACGAGCACGTGGAGCCGGGGCTCGTGGGGAACGCGCGGTTCGTGCCGATGTCGAACCAGGCGGGTCAATCGAACCTGCGCGACCGGCTGGCCAAGGCGGGGATCGAGACGGCGCCGGGTGAGCCTAGGCTCGCGGCGATCCTCGCGGAGGTGAAGGCGCGCCAGGACCGCGGCTATGCCTACGACACCGCGGCGGCGAGCTTCGAGCTTCTGGCACGCGAGATGCTGGGGGTGCTGCCGCGGTTCTTCGCGGTGGAGCGCTACCGGGTGACGGTCGAGCGGCGGGTGGACCGGCTCGGGGAGATGCGCACGGTTTCGGAGGCGGTGGTGGTGGCGCGGTTCGGGGCCGAGCGGGTGATGAGCGTGTCGGAGAGCCAGGACCCGGTGACGGGGGCCGACCAGGGGCCGGTGAATGCGCTCGCGCGGGCGCTGGCCAAGGATCTCGGGCCGTATCAGGCTTCGATCGACGACCTTCGGCTGGTCGATTTCCGGGTGCGGATCACCTCGGGCGGGACCGAGGCGGTGACGCGGGTGCTGATCGATTGCGAGGACGGGCAGGGGCGGCGCTGGACCACGGTCGGGGTCTCGGCGAACATCGTGGACGCGAGCTTTCAGGCGCTCCAGGACGCGGTGGTCTGGAAGCTGCTGGCTGACGGGGCCCACCCGGTCGGCGATGGCTGAGCCGCTCTTCCGGGAGCTGCAGTCGGGGCTTGCGCGGCAGGAGCCGGGGAGCCGGGAGGACACGCTGCGGGCCCGTGCCCTGGCGGGGGCGGAGGACCGGGGCGGGCCACGTCGTACGATGTCGCACGGTGCGACATGCACGGCACCGTTGTTAACGTTGGAGAAAAACTCCCGTTTTAACGGATCGTTCACGATTGCCACGCCTCGAAGGATCCTCGACATCGCGAGCGGCCCCGGTGCGGCGAGCCTGGCGCTGCTCGAAGCGCTGCCGCAGGCGCGGGTGACGGCCACCTACCGCCACGCGCCGTTCCTGCGCAAGGCGAAGGCGCGGGTGCGGGCGGCGGCCCCCGCTGCGCTGTTCGAGTCGGTCGGGGCCGACATGATGCGCCTGCCATTCGCGGACGCGGGCTTCGATCTGCTGTGGTGCGAGGGGGCGGTTTACATTCCCGGCCTGCCGGCGGCGCTGGCTATCTGGCGGCCGCTGTTGGCGCCGGGGGGCAGGCTCGCCTTCAGCGATGCGGTGTGGCTGAGCGCGGAGCCGCACCCGCGGGCGCGGGACTTCTGGCGCGAGGGGTATCCGGCGATGGCCGACGTTGCGGGCGTGCGGGCGCGGATCGCGGCGGCGGGGTGGCGGGCGGTCGGGGAGTTCCTTCTGTCGCGCGCGGCCTGGGAGGCTTACCACGACCCGCTCGAAGCCCGGGTCGAGGCGCAGGCGGCACGGCACGGGGCCGATGCGCCGGTGCTCGCGGCGACCGCCGAAGAGATGGCCGTCTGGCGGGCGCACGGCTCGGACTACGGCTACGGGTTCTTCTTAGCGTCTTCGGCGTGAGCGCCGAGGCGTGTGCTGTGCTGGTGGCGCGCGGCGACCCGGACCGCTGGCGCGCGGCGATGACGGCCCCTCCCGAGCGGCGGCCGGGGCTGATGGCGCTCTATGCGTTCAACCTCGAGATCGCGCGGGCGCCCTGGGTGGCGTCGGAGCCGATGCTGGCCGAGATCCGGTTGCGCTGGTGGCACGACGCGGTGGCGGAGATCTATGAAGGCGCGGCGCCGCGCCGGCACGAGGTGGTGGGGCCGCTCGCCGAGGCGATCCGCGGGGGGGAGCTGCCGCGGGGGCCGTTCGAGGAGACGATTGCGGCGCGGATGGCCGACGCGACACCTGCGCCGCTGCCCGACCGTGCGGCGCTCGACGCCTATCTGGCGCAGACCGCGGGGCATCTGATGGAGCTCGCGGCGCGGTATCTCGGCGCGCCTGAGGCGGCGTGGCCTGCGATCCGCGACTTCGGCTACGGGGCGGGGGTGGCGAGCTTGCTGCGGGCGTTGCCGGCGCTGCGCGCGCGCGGCCACGAGACGCTGCCGCCGGGGACCGATGTGGCGGCGCTGGCGCGCGACGGGCTGGTCTCGATCGCGCGGGCGCGGGCGGCGCGGGCGCTCGTTCCGCATGAGGCCGCGCCCGCGCTGCTGGCGGGGTGGCGGGCGGAGGGCGTGCTGAAGCGCGCGGCGGCGGACCCGCAGTCGGTGGCGGCGGGGGTGCTCGAGGTCTCGGAGCTGCGCGCGCGGGCGGCGCTGCTGTGGCGGGGCTCTAGCGGGCGGTGGTGACGGGGCGGCGGCCGCGCAGCACGAACCACAGGAGGGCGGTGGCGGCCAGCGCCAGCATCGGGATCATTGCGAGGTTCACCGCGTGCCAGCCCGCGACCGCATCGCCGCCGGTGCAGTTCATCAGCCCGCCGGAGGCGAGCGAGGCGGCCCCTACGAGACCGAAGACCGCGAAGTCGTTCATGCCCTGGACCCGGCCGCGCTCCTCGGGGGAATGCGCGCCGGCGAGCATCGCCGTCGATCCGATGAAGCCGAAGTTCCAGCCGAGGCCGAGCAGGATCAGCGCCACCGAGAAATGCGGCAGCGTGACGCCGGAGAGCCCGACCACGCCTGCGGAGGCGAGCAGCACGAGGCCGGCTCCGATCACCCGCTCGACCCCGAACCGCGCGATCAGATGCCCGGTGAAGAACGAGGGCGCGAACATCGCGAGCACGTGCCCGGTGACCACGTCCGCGGCCTGGGCGGTGGCGAAGCCGCAGCCGACGACCGCGAGCGGCGTCGAGGTCATCACCAGGTTCATCAGCGCGTAGGTGACCATCGCGCAGAGCATCGCGACGGCGATCCGGGGCGTGCGCAAGAGCTCGCCGCGGCTGCGGGCGCGGGGGCTGTCGGGGGCGGGCGGGGGCGGACGCGGGCTGTCGAGGAAGGCGAAGACGAAGACGCCCGCGAGATTGACCGCCACCACCGCGAGATAGGCGCCGGCAAAGGGAATCGGCGCCAGCGCGTCCTCGGCGAGCTTGACGAGCTGCGGCCCCAGGACCGCCGAGACGAGGCCCGCGGCCATCACGTAGGAGATGGCGCGGGGCCGGTAGGCGGCACTCGCCCCGTCGGTCGCGGCGAAGCGGTAGAAGCCCTGCGCCGACATGTAGAGGCCCGAAAGCGCCGAGCCGATCAGGAACAGCGCGAAGGAGCCGGTCACGAGCCCCCAGGCGCAGAGGGCGGCGCCGATGCCGCCGCCGGTCGCGCCGATCACGAAGCCCGAGGTGCGGCCGCGGCGCTGCATCAGCTCGGCCAGCAGCGGCGCCGACAGCATCGAGCCGAAGACGATCACCGAGATCGGCAGCGTCGCGAGGCACTTGTTCGGCGCGAGCACCTGCCCCGCCAGCCCGCCGAGAATGAAGTTGACCGGCATCTGGCTGCCGAGGATCGCCTGCGCGGCCACCAGCACCCGGACGTTGCGCCGGGCGCGGGCGTCCGTGTCGGGGATGGCTGCGTCGGTCATGGGCCGGTTTCTACGCCCGGGCAAGGCTGTTTCCAAGCGGTGTTTCGGCCACCCGCGGCGCGTGCTAGGAGGCGCCGGAGGGGGTGCCATGGTCGGACGCATCATCGAGACCGACGCCTGCGTCGCCGAGGGGGCGGCGTGGCTGGCCGCGCGCGAGCCGCGCTTCGCGGCGGCGCTGGAGCGCGTCGGTCCGCTGCCCCTGCGCTTGCGGGGGGACGGGTTCGAGGCGCTGCTCGGCGCCATCGTCAGCCAGCAGGTCTCGGTCGCCTCGGCGCGCGCGGTCTGGACGCGGCTGGAGCTTCAGGGCGCGACGCGGCCCGAGACGGTGCGCGCCGCGAGCGACGCCGAACTGCGCGCCTGCGGCCTGTCGCGGCAGAAGGCGGGGTATGCGCGGGCGCTCGCCGACAGCGGCATCGACTTCGCGGCTTTGCGGGCGATGCCCGACGCCGACGTGATCGCCGAGCTGGTGCGGGTGAAGGGGATCGGGGTCTGGACCGCGGAGATCTACGCGATGTTCAGCCTCGGACGCGCCGACGTGTTCGCGCCCGGAGACCTCGCTCTGCGCGACGGGGTGCGGCAGCTCTTCGGCATGGCGGCGCGGCCGAGCGAGCCGGAGCTGCGCGCACTCAGCCTCGCGTGGTCGCCCTGGCGCGCGGTTGCGGCGCGGCTGCTGTGGGCCTACTACCAGCGCGCCACGAGGCGCGAGGGGATCGGCTGATGGATGGACGCGCCCTGACCGGCCCCGAGCGCGCGGCGCGCGAGGGGCCCGCGGACAGCGTGGTGGTGTTCCTCCACGGCTACGGCGCCGACGGGCAGGACCTGATCGGGCTTGCCGAGCCGCTGGGCCCGCATCTGCCGCGCACGCGGTTCCTCGCGCCGGACGCGCCGGACCCTTGCCGGTCGAACCCGATGGGGCGGGAGTGGTTTCCGATCCCCTGGCTCGACGGATCGAGCGAGGACGCGGCCGAGGCCGGGCTCCAGGCCTCGTCGGCGCGGCTGCACGCCTGGCTCGACGCGCTGGCCACGCAGGGCGTGGGGCCGGAGCGCACAGTGCTCGTGGGCTTCAGCCAGGGCACGATGATGGCGCTGCACGTGGGGCTGAGGCGGCGCGAGGCGCTCGGGGGCATCGTCGGCTTCTCGGGGCGGCTGCTCGCGCCCGAGCGGCTGGCGGCAGAGGTGGCGAGCCGACCGCCGGTGCTGCTGGTGCACGGGGACGCCGATCCGGTGGTGCCCTTCGCGAGCCTCGAGGCGGCGGCGACGGGCCTCAGGGCCGCGGGCGTCGAGGTCGAGAGCCACGTCTCGCGCGGCACCGCCCACGGCATCGCGCCCGACGGGCTGGGCCTCGCGCTGCGCTTCATCCGCACCAGGCTGGGGGAAGCCTGAGGGCGGTGCGAGTCCCCCGCGTCACAAAATCGTGCCGGGCCGCGCCTAGCGTGCACGCGAGCGTGCGGCGCGGGCCTCGATGTAGAAGCTTGCTACCCCGGCCAGCCGAGATATAGTCGGCAGCGGGAGGGCCAGCACCGGGCCAGGACGGCGCTGCCGCGGATGAACCCGTCGAGGGAGCCGTTCGAGATGCAGAGCGCCTATGCCAACGGCTCCACCCCGCCCGGTTTCGTGCGAAGTCCCAGCGGCCTGCGCGATCATCCGGCGCTGGTGCTCAACGCCGACTTCCGGCCGCTGTCCTATCTGCCGCTGTCGCTCTGGCCGTGGCAGGAGGCGATCAAGGCCGCGTTTATGGAACGGGTGATCGTGGTCGCGGAATACGACGCCGTGGTCCGTTCGCCCTCGATCGAGCTGCGCATCCCTTCGGTGGTGGTGCTGAAGGATTTCGTCAAACCGGCGAAGACCGCGGCCTTCACACGCTTCAACCTGTTCCTGCGCGACGAGTTCACCTGCCAGTATTGCGGGGCCAAGGACGCGCTGACCTTCGACCACGTGGTGCCCCGCGCGCGCGGCGGGCGCACGACCTGGGACAATGTCGTGGCCTCGTGCGGACCGTGCAATCTCGACAAGGGGGCCAAGACCCTGCGCCAGGCGAGAATGAACCTGCGCCGGCCGCCGCTGCGCCCGAGCCCGGAGCAGCTTCAGAACGTCGGGCGCAAGTTCCCGCCCAACCACCTGCACGACAGCTGGATGGACTATCTGTACTGGGATGCCGAACTGGAGGCGTAGGCCCGCGCCCAGAGCAGGGCGAGCCCCAGCGAGATCAGCGCGTTCCACCCGGCCATCGACAGACCCGCGAGCCGCCAGGGCGCCTCGTCGCAGCGCACCACCGGGGCGGCTTCGAGCTGCGCCACCAGGTCTGCCGCGCTGACGCCGGAGACGTCTGCCGGCGCCGTGCAGGTGGTGGGACCCGGCCACCAGCCCCATTCGATCCCGGCGTGCCAGGCGGCGATCGCGGCCCCCGTCAGCATCGCGAGGCATCCCAGCCCCGCGAGCACCCGCCAGGGCAGCGCCAGCAGCAGGAGGCCCAGCACGACGGCGAGGGCATGCGGCCAGCGCTGCCACAGGCAAAGCGGGCAGGGCGCGAGCCCGCCGAGATACTGGAACCCCAGTGCCGTCAGCAGCACCAGCGCCGAGGCGGTCGCGGCACCGATGCCGCGGCGTTGCAGAAGCGTCATCGCATCAATCCCAAAATGGCGAATCCTCCGACGAGTGCCACCACGCCGAGGCTGAACACCAGCCCCAGCCGCCGCTCGATGAAGTCGCGCACCGGCGGCCCGAAGCGCCACAGCAAAGCGGCGATCAGGAAGAACCGCAAGCCCCTCGCGATCAGGCTCGCCAGCATGAAAATCGTGAAGCTGAGGCCGGTCGCGCCCGACAGGATCGTGATGACCTTGTAGGGAAACGGTGTCACCCCCGCGATCAGCACCGCCCAGGCGCCGAAGGCGTTGTATTGGGCCCGGAACACCTCGAACTGCACCTCCATGCCGTAGAAGCCGAGCACCGGTCGTCCGACCTGCTCGAAGAGGCCCCAGCCGATCAGGTAGCCCGCCGCCCCGCCCGCGACCGAGGCTATGGTGCAGACCGAAGCGATCGTGAAGGCGCGCCGCGGGGCGGCCAGCACCATCGGGATCAGGAGCACGTCGGGCGGGATCGGGAAGATCGAGCTTTCGACGAAGCTGACGACCGCCAGCACCCACAGCGCGTGGGGCGAGGCGGCCAGCGACAGCAGCCAGTCGTAGAGCCTGCGTAGCATTTTGTTCAGACCTGTCCGCGATGCTCGCGATCCAAGTCACGGAGCACGGGGCGCGTCAAGGCCCCCCTCCGCCGCCCACAGCCACCACCGGGAGGAGCCGATGAGCCTCGTGCCAGACCGCGTCGGGCGCGGCGCGTCTGCCTCCGGTGCAGCGACGGGGCGTGTGCGGCGGCTGGGCTTTTCCGCGGCGGTGTTCGGGGGGCTGATCCTGGTCCTTGCCGGGATGGGCGCGCTCGGCGCGATGCTGTCCGACCCGACCGGGCCGCTGCGGACGGCGCTGGGAGCCGGAACCGTCGGCGGCGCGGGTGCGCGCGTAGATGCCGCCGCGGCTCAGGGAGGCGCCAAGCGGGCAGAGATAGCCTATGAGGACGCCGCCCGCAGCCTTGCGGCCTGGTCCGCACCCCGGCGCGCCGTCGATGTGCGACCCGCGCGCGTGCTGCATTTCAGCGGCGTCACCTCGAGCCCCTGTGCCGGGGCCGCCGGGATGAGCGGCGCCTTCTACTGCCCGCGCGACCGCACCGTCGCCTTCGACCTGCGCTTCATCGAGGCGCTCGGCCGCTGGTTGCGCCGGGACGCGGAGGTCGGCATCGCGCTGATGGCCGGCCGGCTCGCCGCCGTGCATCTGCAGGGCGAGACGTGGGCGCTCGCGCCGCTCGAGACGCGCGCGCAGGCCGGAGCGCCGCCGGACGAAGCCCTCGCGCGGGATCT
>JBBQRM010000014.1:0-17706 GCA_038214855.1 Rhodobacterales bacterium
CGATGATCTCGCCGATCTGCACGCAATCCTCGACGCTGAAGGTCAGCGGCAGGCGCATGTCGAACAGATCCGCCAGCACCGCATCGGAGCGCGGCAGAGCCTGCGGCGCGACATAGCGCCAGCTCCCGTGCGTCGAGGTGAAGCCCACGGGCGCGGGGTCCCCGAACCACTTCAGCTCGACCCCCAGCGACGCCGCCTCGGCGAGAAAGCCGCGCGCGCGCTCGGCGCCGATGCCGGGAAGACGGAACTGGATGGAGCTGCCGACGAAACCCTCCTCGACGGGGCGATGCGGCAGGCGGATCGCCGAGCTTTGCGCCAGCACGCCCGCGACCGCGTCGTAGCGCCGGTTCCAGCGTGCGATCGCCTCGTCGAGCCGGGCCAGCTGCGGCCGCAGGATCGCCGCGCGCAGGTTGTCCATCCGCGCCGACATGTTGGGCATGTCCAGGCGCGGCGCGGCGAAGGCCTCCTCGGCGGGGCCGGCGCCGTGGCGGGCGTAGAGCATGTAGGACCCCGACAGGATCGTCGCGCGCGCCATCAGGTCCGCATCGTCGGAGACGAGCAGCCCGCCCTCGCCCGAGTTCATGTGCTTGTAGGTCTGGGTGCTGAAGCAGGCGGCGCGCCCGAAGCCGCCGCTCCTGCGCCCGCGCCAGGTCGCCCCCATCGTGTGGGCGCAATCCTCGATCAGATCGAGCCCCGCCGCCGCGCAGACGGCGACCAGCCGGTCCATGTCGCACAGATGTCCGCGCATGTGCGACACCAGCACCGCCTGCGCGCCCGAGGCCTCCGCCTTGGCGGCGAGGTCGTCGAGGTCGAGGACCAGGTCCTCTGTCACCTCCACCAGCACCGGGCGCGCACCGACGGCGGCGACAGCACCCGGCACCGGCGCCAGCGTGAAGGCGTTGGTCAGCACGCGATCGCCCGCGCCGATGCCGGCCGCGCGCAGGGCGATCTGCATCGCGGCCCCGCCCGAAGCGCAGGCCAGGCAATAGGCCGATCCCTGCCACGCGGCGAACTCGCGTTCCAGCGCCGCGGTCTGCGGCTCCTCGCCGGGGGCGGTGTTGTAGCGGTGCAGACGGCCGGCGCGCATCACCTCCACCGCGGCCGCGATCGCCTCCTCGGGGATCGGTTCCTGCTGGGTGAAGCTGCCGGTGAACGGGGCGCGGCCCATCGCTATTCCGCCGCCACCGCGATCCGGCGGTCGCTGAGATCGAACGCCGAGACATAGCCGAAGAGCGCCGCCGAGCCGCCCGTGTGCAGGAAAACCACCCGCTCGCCCTTCGCGAACCGCCCCTTGCGGATCAGGTCGATCAGACCCGCCGCGCCCTTCGCGGAATAGACCGGGTCGAGCAGGATCCCCTCGAGCTCGGCGAACAACGCGATGGCCTCGAGCCCGCTCTCGGTCGGGATGCCGTAGCCCTCGCCGACATAGTCGGTGTTGGCGACAACATCCTCTCGCACCACCACGCCGGGCGCGCCGAGCTTCTCCGCCGTCGCCACCGCGAGGTTGTAGACGTTCTCCTCCTGCTTCGGCCGCGGGGCCCGCACGCCGATGCCGAGCAGCGGGATGCGCGCATTGATCGCCTTCAGCCCGGTGATCAGCCCCGCCTGGGTGCCGGCGCTGCCGGTCGCGTGCACCAGGTGGTCGATCACCAGGCCGCGGTCGTTCGCCTGTCCGACCAGCTCGAAGGCGCAGTTGACGTAGCCGAGCGCGCCGGTCGGGTTCGAGCCGCCGCCGGGGATGGTGTAGACGCGGCGCCCCTCCTTGCGCCGGCGGTCGGCGGCGCGCTCCATCTCGGCGTTCATGTCGAGGCCGCCGGCGCATTTCTCGGTGGTCGCACCGTGCAGATGGTCGAGCAGGACATTGCCGTTGAAATTGTAGGTCGCGTCGTTGCTGCCGGTGCGGTCCTCGAGCAGGATGTGGCAGGCGAGCCCCCGTTTGGAGGCGAAGGCCGCGGTCTGGCGGGCGTGGTTCGACTGGGTCGCGCCCTGGGTCATCACCGTGTCCGCGCCCTCCGCCTCGGCCTCGGCCATCAGGAACTCGAGCTTGCGGGTCTTGTTGCCGCCGGTGGACAGGCCGGTGCAATCGTCCCGCTTGATCCAGATCTCCGGTCCGCCCAGCTCGCGCGAGAGGCGATCGAGCCGTTCGAGTGGCGTTGGCAGATGCGCGAGGAAAATCCGGGGAAATCGCGATAGAAGCACGGCGCCCTCCTCATTGCGGTGTCGGGACATGATCGGCCAAGCGCTCGGGCTTTGCAAATGCGTTAATCTCTTCCTAACATGCAAGTTCTGCATGAAGGAGGTGCCCGTGCGGCTCGAATGGCTCGAGGACATCCTGGCGGTGGTCGCCACCGGCTCCTTCGTCAAGGCGGCCGAACGGCGGCACATCACCCAGTCGGCCTTCTCCCGCCGGATACGGTCGATCGAGGCTCACGTCGGCGGCGCGCTCTTCGACCGGAGCCGCAAGCCTATCGAGCCGAGCCCGGTCCTGCGCGACCGGCACCGGGAGATGATCGAGCTCGCGGAGGGCCTGCGCGCCCTGACGGCGGCGTTGCGGCATCGCCCGGACGAGGCGCCGCGGCGCTTCGTCATCGCCGGCCAGCACGCGATCACCACCTCGATCGCACCGGCGCTGGTCCGGCGGCTGGTCGCGTCGCGCGACCTCGGCATCCGGCTGCGCTCGGCCAATCGCGAGGAGTGCTGCGCGCTGCTCCTGACCCGCCAGGCCGACGTCGCCCTGCTCTATGCCTCCGACCGGCACCCCCTGGACATCGAGCCGAGCTTCGTCGAGACCCGCATCCTCGGCTCCGACAGCCTGATCCCGATACTCGCGACCAGCCATGTGGAGGAGTTCGAGGCCCAGATGCGACGGGGAGATGTCTCCGTGGTGGCCTACCCCAGGGATGTCTTCCTGGGGCGCGTCCTGCACGACGAGATCTGGCCGCGATTGCACGGCGTCACGTTCCGGCCGACGGCGGAGACCGCGCTGACGCTGGCGGCGCTGCAATTCGCGCTGGCCGGGGTCGCGGTCGCCTGGGTCCCCGAGACGCTGGCCCGTGCGCAATTTGCTTCCGGCACGCTCGCCGACCTGCGCGTGCGCCTCGGCAGCCAGCGGCTCGACCTGACCGCGGTCCGGATCAGGGGACCGCGGCGCGAGGCCGACGAGGCCGTCTGGGACCTGATCGCCGCCGAAGGCGCGGCTCTGCCACGCCCGTGAGCCCCTCTCGTGACGGCCTCGCGCGGCTCTCAGGCGCTGCGGTAGAGCTTGGTCATCGAGAACTCGCGGTGGCCCAGCACCTCGGCGGCGGTCGCGCGGCCGTTGGCGGTGCGCACGATCATCTCGATCAGCGCGTCGCCGGCCGCGTCGATGGTCATTTCGCGGCTGAGCACCCCGGTCACGTCCACGTCGATGTGCTCGGCCATCGTGCGCAATGTCCGCGGGTTGCCCGAGATCTTGATCACCGGCACGATCGGATTGCCCACGACATTGCCCTGGCCGGTCGGGAAGGTGTGGATCACGAAGCCCGCCGCGGCCATCAGCGTCACGCATTCCGCCGCCGCCGACGAGGTGTCCATGAAATAGAGCCCCGCCCCCTTCGTCGGCGCCACCGCCGGACCCACCGCGTCGATGTAGCGCGAGCTCCGGCCGATCTTCTCCAGATTGCCCAGCGCCTTCTCCTCGATCGTGGTCAGCCCGCCGAGGATGTTGCCCTTGGTCGGCTGGCTGTCCGAGAGGTCCGAGGTCTTGTAGGGCTCGATCACGTCGTCCTGATACGCCTGGAACAGCGCCATGAACGCCTCTCCCGCTTCCGGCGTCGCGGCGCGGTCGCGGCAGATGTGCTCGGCGCCGGTGATCTCGGAGGTCTCGCCGAAGCAGCCCGTCAGCCCGTGCGGCAGCAGCTTGTCGTACATGTTGCCGACCGTCGGACACGACGACAGCCCTGTCGTCGTGTCGCTCTCCCCGCATTTCGTCGAGACCCACAGCTCGGCCAGCGGGCAGGGCGCCTTCTGCAGCTCGCTCGCCTGATGCACGAAGGCCTTCGCCTGCCAGCTCGCGGCCCGGATCGTCTCGAAGTCGCCCTTCTGCTCGATCGAGAACCCCTCCACCGGCTTGCCCGTCTCGGCGATCCCCTCGACAATGGTCCGCGTCCATTCCGGCTCGATGCCGATCACCACCACCGCCGCGACGTTGGGGTTCGATCCCGTGCCGATCATCGTGCGGAAATGCAGCTCCAGGTCCTCGCCGAACTGCAGCCGCCCGTAGGCGTGCGGGATCGCGAGCGTGCCCTTGACGTTATTCGCCACCGCCTCGCAGGCGGCGTTGGAAATGTCGTCCACGGGCAGGATCAGCACGTGGTTGCGCACGCCGACGCGGCCGTTCTCGCGCCGCCACGCCTGCACCGTCTGTTCGGAGAAATCGACGGCCATCTCGTTCACCACCGCTTGGTCTTGAGGTTCTGGGTATGCACATGCGCGCCCTTGGCGGCCGCTGCCACCATCCGGCCGATGTCCGCGCCGTACTTGATCACCGTGTCGCCCTCGGCGAGCGGCTTCAGCGCCACCTTGTGGCCGATCGGGATGTCGGTCTCGGCCGTCAGGCGGAAGTCGCTGTCGTCGTGGGTGACCACGCACAGCATCTGCGTGCCGGCGGTCAGGCCCTCGACCACGACGACCCCGACGTTGTCGGCCGGGTCGTGCACGAGAAGATGGGGTTGCTGGGGCATGTCGCGTCCTTTCAGGGTCGAAGGATGATCTTGGGAGCCGCGGCGCGGCCCGAACCGATGTCGGCGAAGGCACGCGCGCCCTCCGACAGGGGCCGGATCTCGGGCCAGTCGAGCGCACCGAGACGCCCGTCGAAGATCGCCTGCGCGGTCGCCGCGAAATCCGCGGCGCTGTAGGTGTAGGTCCCGATGAAGGTGATCTCGTGCAGCGTCATCCGGCGCACGTCGAGCCCGCCCGCGGCCGAGCCGAGGCCGATATGCGCGATCACGCCCCCCGGCCGCACCGCCCGGCAGGCCGCCGCGCGCGTGGCCTCATAGCCGACCGCATCGACCACCAGATCGACCTCGCCCACCTCCGCTTCTGCGGGATCGAAGACCCGCAGGGGGCCTTCCCGCGAGAGCACGCCGCGCCGCGCCGGATTGGTCTCCGCCAGTGCCACCGAGCCCGCGCCCTCGGCCACCAGCACCAGTGCCGCGCCCAGCCCGATGGCGCCGCCGCCGAGCACCAGACAGCGCGCCTCCCGAAGCGGGCGCGACAGCACCCGCCGCGCCAGCCGGACCGCATGCCAGCCGCAGGCGAGCGGCTCGGCCAGTGCTGCCTTCTCGGTGGGAAAGCCCTCGGGGATGACGACGAAGTTGCGCGGCGGCACCGCCAGATACTCGCCGAAGGCCCCCTCGCGCGGCGGCATCGACAGGATCTGGCGCGCGGGGCACAGGTTCTCGCGCCCCGCGAGGCAATCCTCGCACGTCCCGCAGGCGACCAGCGGGTTCACCGCCGCCCGCCGCCCCGCCAGAGGCCCGTCGAGCACCAGGCCCGCGGCTTCGTGGCCGAGGATCAGCGGCGCCGGCCGGCGCGGGTCGTGCCCGGCGAAGGCGTGCATGTCCGACCCGCAGATCCCGACATGCGCCACCTCGACCCGGACATGCCCCTCGGGCACCTCCGGATCGGGCACGTCGCGGTAGTCGAGCGCCCCCGGCGCAGTATAGACCAGGGCCTTCATTTCGCGGTGAACCCCCCGTCGACATAGAGAACCTGCCCGGTCACGTAATCCGACGCCGGCGCGCACAGGAAAAGCGCCGGCCCGACCAGATCGCCCGGCTCGCCGTTGCGCCCGACGCAGGTCTGCGCTGCGTTGCGCGCGGCGAGCTCGGCATCGCCGAAGACCGGCCGCGTCAGCTCGGTGGGAAAGAACCCCGGCGCCAGCGCGTTCGCGGTGATCCCGTGCCCCGACCAGGCCTCGGCCATCGCGCGCGTCATCTGCCCCACGCCCCCCTTGGAGGCGCCGTAGGCGATGCCGTTCGGAAACGCCCGCTCGGTCTGCAGCGAGGCGAAGTTCACGATCCTCCCCCAACCCTTGGCCTTCATCTCCGCGACCATCGCGCGCGCGAGAAAGAACGGCGTCGAGAGGTTCAGATCGAGCGTCGCCTGCCAGCCTTCGAGCGTCACCGCATCCGCCGGCTGCCGCGTGTTGAGCCCCGCCGCGTTGATCAGGATGTCCGGCGGCCCGAACGGCTCGGCCGCGCGCGCGGCTATGGCGTTCATCGTCCGCGGGTCCCCCAGATCGGCGGCGATGGCGGCGGTCTCGCCGCGCGTCTCCGCCCGCCACGCCTCGAGCGCGCCAGCCATGCGCGCGAGGCCCACCACCCGCGCGCCGGCCTCCGCCAGCGCGGTCGCGAGCGTCCGACCGAGCCCCGAGCTCGCGCCGGTGACGCAGGCGACGCGGCCTTCGACGCTGAAGCGGCCGCGCATCTTCTAGTCCTGCGGCTGGAGGCTGAAGCGCTCGTCGGGGAAGTATTTCTTCAGGCGGATGTCGGCGGTCCGCGCATGGCCCTCCATTCCCTCCATCCGCGAGATGCGCGCGGTCGCCTCGGCGACGGGTTTCATCCCCTCGCGCGTGGCGCGCTGCCAGGTAACGAGCTTCAGGAACTTGTGCACCGACAGGCCCCCGGTGTAGCGCGCCGCGCCCGAGGTCGGCAGCACGTGGTTGGTCCCCGAGGCCTTGTCGCCGAAGGCGACGGTCGTCTCCTCGCCCAGAAACAGTGAGCCGTAGCAGGAGAGCCGGTCGAGCCACCAGTCGAGATCGGCGGCCTGGACGGTCAGATGCTCGGGGGCATAGCGATCGGAGACCGAAGCCATCTCCTCGCGGTCGGCGCACAGGATCACTTCGGCATAGTCGCGCCAGGCCGCCGCGGCATTCTCGGCGTTCACCTCCGGCAGGGTGGGAATCAGCCGGGGCACGAGGTCCATCACCGTCTCGGCCAGCGCCCGGTCGTCGGTCACGAGCCACACCGGCGAGTTGTAGCCGTGCTCGGCCTGTCCCACGAGATCCTCCGCGACGATCTGCGGATCGGCGGTCGCGTCGGCGAGGATCAGGCTGTCGGTGGGACCCGCGAACATGTCGATGCCGACCCGCCCGAACAGGATGCGCTTGGCCTCGGCCACGAATTGGTTGCCCGGACCCACGAGGATGTCGGCCTTCGGCAGGCCGAAGAGGCCGAAGGCCATGGCGGCGATGCCCTGCACGCCGCCGAGTGCCAGGATGCTGTCGGCGCCGCACAGATCGGCGGTGTAGATGATCGCGGGGTTGATGCCGATGCCGGGGCGCGGCGGCGAGCAGGCGGTGATGTGCCGGCAGCCCGCGACCTTGGCCGTCGTCACCGTCATCAGCGCCGAGGCGACGTGGGAATAGCGCCCGCCGGGCGCGTAGCAGCCGGCCGCCTCACAGGGGATCGCCTTCTGACCGGCGATCAGGCCCGGGCGCAGCTCGACCTGCATGTCCCGGATCGTGTCTTTCTGGGCCTCGGCGAAGGTGCGCACGTTGTCGTAGGCGAAGCGGATGTCGTCCTTCAGCCGGACGGGAACCAGGTCGCCTGCGGCCTCGATCTCGTCGCGACCGAGAACGATGTTGCCGTCATACTTGTCGAACTTCGCCGCATAGGCGCGGGCGGCACCGTCGCCGCCCGCCTCGATCTCGTCGAGGATGGCCTGGACGGTATCGCGCACGTCCTGCTCGCCGGTCGCCGCGGTCTTCTCCGCCTTCTTCAGATATTCCATCGCTCGATCGTCCGTTCTCTGCAGGGGGTCACAGGCGTGCGCGGTGCCGCCTCGACAGCGCGTCGTCGCGGGCGTCAAAGGTTGACAAACCATGAGAACGCCCATTTTTCTTCTTTGTTTTCAAGGAGGCAATCGCGCTTTCACAGTGAAAGACCGTGAAAGCGCCTGCCGCCCCGCGTTCCCGTCACTCCCCCCCGCCCGCGAAGGCGGCCAGCTCCGGCGTGTCCGCGACCCGCTGCATGTAGGCCGGATCGACGAAGCTCGACGCGTCGATCATCGCGTCCAGCGTCCCCGTCGAGGTCATGTAGGTGCCGAGCCCGTCGAACCATTTCTCGACCGTCGAGACCGATCCCTCGCCGCCCATGATCTCGAGCTGCTCCTCGAGCGTGAACATCGGCCGGGTGTCGATCTCGCGCTGCAGGTACTTCTCCTCGAGCTCGACCCCGGTCTGGGCGTAGAAATCCCCCATCAGCGCCACCGCCTCGTCGGGGTTGTCGCGGATGAAGTTCACCCCCCGCAGATAGACCGCGAGAAACTTCGCCACCGCCTCGGGATTGGCCTCGGCGAACTCCCTGCGCGCGATCAGCGCCCCGAGCACGATCGCGCCCGCATCCTCGCCCGAGCACAGCACGACCGAATCCGCCTTGGCCTCGAGCGTGTAGATGTTCGGCGCCCACAGCCCGGCGATCTTGCCGGTGCCGGTCGCGAAGGCCGAGATGATCTCCTGCTGGTTGAGGTTGATCACCTCGACATCGTCGGGATAGGTGAGCCCGAAGTTCTCGATACAGGCCGCCGCGGCATATTCCCCGGTCGAGTTGGTGGTGACCAGCAGCCGCTCGCCCTTCAGGAGCTGCGGATCGGCCTTGATCGCCTCCGCCTCGTCCGCCCGCGCCATCAGCGCATTGGCCGCGGATTCGTTGTTGGTGATGCCGATGGTCACGATGTCGAAGCGCGCCGCACCCAGCACCGCCGGGGCCGAGCCGGTGCCGCCGACGTCCCACGACCCCGACGCCGCCGCGGCCACCTGCGGCGCCCCCGAGGGGAAGACCGAGTAGTTCGGCTCCAGGTCGAGCTCGGCCCACCAGCCCTTCTGGTCGGCGATATAGAACGGCAGCGCCCAGTAGAGCGCCGCCTGATAGCTCACGCCGATCTCCTCCGCGGCGGCCGGCTGGCCCGCCAGCGTCCCGGCCGCGAGCAGGGCCGCCATCGTCGTCTTCAGTCGCATCTCAGTTCCTCCCCGATACAATCATTTGTCGTCGCCCATTTCCTCGCGCAGCAGCCGCCAGACCTGGCCGCGCAGATGCGTGAACGAGGGCATCTCCATCACGTCGTCGATGGCGGCGTCGGTCCAGTTCTCGGCCTCCCGCACCGGCGCCACGTCGATCACCTCGCGGATGCGCCCCGGATTGCGGCCCATCACCACCACGCGGTCGGCGAGATAGACCGCCTCCTCGACCGAATGGGTGATGAACACGACCGTCCGCGGGTTGACCCGCGACAGGCGCACCAGCTCCTCCTGCATGATCGTCCGCGTCTGGGCGTCGAGCGCCCCGAACGGCTCGTCCATCAGGAGCACGCCGGGATCGAGCGCATAGGACCGCGCGATCGCCACCCGCTGCTGCATCCCGCCCGACAGCTGGTGGGGATAGCTGTCCTCGGTCCCCTCCATCTTCATCAGCTTGAGGTAGCGCGCGACCGCCGCGTCGCGCTCGGCCCTCGACGCGCGCTTGGAGCGCATGCCGAAGACGATGTTCTCGCGCACGGTCTTCCACGGAAAGAGCGCGAACTGCTGGAAGACCACGGCCCGGTCGGGCCCCGGGCCGCGCACCACCACCCCCTCGACCCGGACCGCGCCGCTCGAGGGCGTCTCGAGCCCCGCGACCATGCGCATCAGCGTGGTCTTGCCGCAGCCCGACGGGCCGACGACTGAGATGAACTCCTTGTCCCTCACGTGGAAGTCGACGCCGTCGATCGCAGTGAACGCCGACCCCCCGCGTGGGAAGGACTTGGTCACGGCCTCGAACCGGATTTCGCTCATGCAGCCCCCCATTTCGCGGTGACGCGCGTCTCCGCGAAGCGCAGCGCGTAGTCGATCGCGAGCCCGACCAGCCCGATCATCACCATCGCCGCCATCACGGTGGGCGGGCTGAGGTTGCTCTGGCCCTGGACCATGACGTAGCCGATGCCCGAGGAGACGACGATCAGCTCGGCGCCGATCAGGCTCTGCCAGCCCAGGCCCGCCGCCACCCGCAGCCCCGCCACGATCGAGGGCAGCGCCCCGGGCAGCAGCACCTCGCGGGCGATGCGGAACTCGCCGGCGCCATGCGTCTGCGCCGCCTCGATCAGATGCTGCTCGACCATGCTCGCCCCGCGATAGGCGTTGACGACGCAAGGGGCGAAGGCGCCGGTGAAGATCACCATGATCGGCCCGCCGATCCCGGTCCCGAACCACAGCGCCGCGAACGGCACCCAGGCGAGCGGCGCCACGTAGCGATAGCTCTCGAAGAGCGGCGTGAAGATCTCCTCGAACAGCCGGAAGCGCCCCATCATCAGCCCGACCGGAACCCCGATCAGCGCCGCCAGCGCGAAGCCGCCCAAGAACCGCAGGAAGCTCGACAGCAGGTGCTCCTGCAGCAGGAACCCCGCGAACGGCCGCGTGGACATCTCCCAGATCCGCGCGATCACCTCGAGCGGCGACGGCAACACCAGCGCCGATACCAGCCCCGCCGACACCGCGCCCTGCCAGAGCCCGAAGAACAGGATCAGCCCGGCGAGCGAATAGGGCCAGAGCGGGCGGGTCACGGCGCCCTCCACCGGATCGCCCGGCGCTCGACCGCCGCGAGCAGCATCGTGCTGAGCGCGCCGGCGATGGCGATCGTCACCATGGCGACCAGGATCATCGCGGTGTTGATGTCGCGGTACGCGGTCGACAGCACGCGGCCCAGGCCGAGGAAGGCGCCGACCAGCTCGGCCGCGACCAGCGTCGTCCAGGAGGCCTGCAGCGACAGGCGCAACCCGGTGAAGATCATCGGCAAGGCCCCCGGCAGGTACACCTCGCCGATCATCCGTCGCCGGTTCGCGCCGTGAACCCTTCCTGCCTCGATCAGCGTCCGATCGACGTTGCGCACGCCGGTGAAGGTGTTGATCACCGAGGGCACGAAGGCCGCGACGAAGATCACCAGGATCTTCGAGGCGTCGCTGAGCCCGAGCCAGACGATCGCGAGCGGGATCCAGGCGAGCGGCGGGATCGGGCGCAGCAGCAGGAACACCGGGTTGACGAAGGCCTCGATCCTCCGGTCGTAGCCCATGGCGAAGCCCAGCGGCACGCCGACTGCGACGGCGACCGCAAACCCGCTCGCGACCAGCCGCAGGCTCTGGAGCACCTGCTCGATCAGCGTCCCGCCCGCATAGCCCGTCGTGGCGATCTGGACGAGGGCCGCGACGAACTGCGGCGGCGAGGGGAAGCGGTTGGGGTCCACGATGCCGGTGGCGCTCGTCAGCAGGAACCACAGGACGATCAGGCTCGCGATCGTCGCTATGCCGATCGTGGTCCTCCGGTCGAAAGCCGCACGTCCCCACGCGGCCTGCCCTCGAGCAGCCTGAAGCACGAATTTCCCCCCGCGTACGCATTGTATGCGCTTGCCGTAGGCTTGTAAGCGCATACATTAACTGAGATCAACGATTCGTTTTACAAAGATCTTGCGCCATGCTCCGAAGGACCGTCACCCAGCTCGACATCGCGCGCGCGGCGAGGGTGTCGACGGCGAGCGTCTCGCGCGTGCTGAACGCGATGCCCTCGGTCCGGCCGGAGGTCCGCGACCGGGTCAAGGCCGCCATGGCGGAACTCAACTACATCCCTCACCAGGGCGCCCGGGCGCTGGCGATGCGGCGGTCGCGGACGCTCGGCGCGATCATCCCGACGCTCAACAACGCGATCTTCGCCCAGGGGATCAACGCCTTCGAGAACGCCGCGCGCGACCGCGGATACACGCTGATCCTGTCGCTGTCGAACTACGACCTCGCGCAGGAGCGGCTGCTGGTGCGCAACATGATCGAGCGGGGGGTAGACGGCCTGCTGCTCGTCGGCAACGACCACCTGCCCGAGTGCTTCGAGATGCTGCGCGGCGCCGGCCTGCGGCATCTGTGCGCGTGGACGCACCGCGCGCAGGCGCCGGCGCCGAACGTCGGCTTCTCCAACGCGCGCGCCGTGGCGGCGGTGGTCGATCACCTCGTCGGTCTCGGTCATCGCGAGATGGCGATGCTCGCCGGCATCACCGAAGGCAACGACCGTGCGCGCGAGCGCGTCCGGGGCGTCCGCGACCGGCTCGCGCACCACGGGCTCGATCTGCGCTGCGACCGGCTGGTGGAGGTCGCCTATTCGATCCGCGAGGCCCGGCGCGTGTTCCCGCGGCTGATGCGCACCGGTCCCACCGCGGTGATCTGCGGCAACGACGTGATCGCCTTCGGGGCGCTCTTCGCGGCCCGCGCCGCGGGGCTCAGCGTGCCCGCCGACCTCTCGGTCACCGGCTTCGACAACCTGGCGCTGTCGGGCGAGCTGACCCCTGCGATCACCACGATCGACGTCCCCACCGACGCGATGGGTCGGGCCTCGGCCGACGCGCTGATCGACGCCCTCGAGACCGACGCCCCGGTCCGCGGCCGCGTCCTGCCGACCCGGCTGCTGATCCGCGCAAGCACCGGACGCAGCCCGCCACACTGACCGCCCCCTCCTTTCCGGCGGTGCAGGATCCTAGCAAGATCCTAAAACGCCGAACTTCTCCCCACGATTTCAATGCCTGTTGTCATGTTGCACCGTGCAACCTTGCCTGTTGCACGCCCCGGGACCGGTGCCGGCACGAAACGGCCTTCCTGTGTCCTCAGCTGCGGCCGCACCGTCGATCCCCGTCCCGAGGTTCCCGCAAATCCTTGATCTCGATCAAACGGCCGGTCGCCCCTTTGTGGCACCCCCTGAGTACCTTGACTGGCTTGGCCGGGCCCGCTGCGGCGGGTCGGGCTCTGACAGGACGCTCGCTGCGGAGGCTTCGGCATGACGATCCTCGTCGTTCTCATCCCCGTCACCCTTTGCATGGGCGCGGTCGGGCTCGCCGCATTCTTCTGGAGCCTGCGCAGCGGCCAGTACGAAGACCTGGCGGGAGATGCCGAACGCATCCTGTTCGAGGACGCCGAGGCGCCGCTACCGCGCCGTTCCGAGATCGCCCCCAAGGAGACGACCCGATGATATCCCAACTGACCGGCATGGAGCGCCGCACAGCGATGCTGATGTCTGCGGGCGCGGTGCTGATCGGGCTCGTGATGGCCGTCCTCGGGCGGAACGATCCGATGGGTGTGCACGGGTGGATCGTGCTCGCCTTCGGCGCGGCCATATTCTTCGCCGTCGGCAACGCGATCTACGAAGCCGAGCCGACGGAAGACCGGCTGTCCTCGTATTACGACGATCCCACGAAGGTCGGGATCATCCTGGCGCTCGTCTGGGCCGTCGTCGGCATGGCCATGGGCGTCTGGGTCGCCTCTCTGCTGGCATGGCCGGAACTGAGGTTCGACGCGGCGTGGTCCAGCTTCGGTCGCCTGCGCCCGGTCCACACGTCCGGCGTGATCTTCGGCTTCGGCGGCAATGCCCTGATCGCCACCTCCTTTCACATCATGCAGCGCACCTGTCGGGCGCGAATGCCCGGCCAGCTTTCCCCCTGGTTCGTGCTGCTGGGCTTCAACCTCTTCTGCCTGATCGCCGCCAGCGGCTATCTGATGGGCGTCACCCAGTCCAAGGAATACGCCGAGCCCGAGTGGTACGCCGACATTTGGCTGGTCGTCGTCTGGGTCACGTACTTCGTGCTCTACATCCGCACCCTCGCCCGCCGGAACGAGCCGCATATCTACGTCGCGAACTGGTACTACCTCGCGTTCATCCTGGTCGTGGCGGTGCTGCACATCGTCAACAACCTCGCCGTCCCCGCCTCCCTGACCGCCGCAAAGAGCTACTCGGCCTTCGCCGGCGTGCAGGATGCGATGACGCAGTGGTGGTCCGGGCACAACGCCGTCGCCTTCTTCCTCACCTCGGGCTTTCTCGGCATGCTCTACTACTTCCTTCCCAAGCGGGCGGAGCGGCCGATCTACTCCTACCGCCTCTCGATCCTCAGCTTCTGGGGCATCACCTTCTTCTACATCTGGGCGGGCTCGCACCACCTGCACTACACCGCCCTGCCGCAGTGGGTGCAGACGCTCGGCATGACCTTCTCCGTCATGCTGCTCGTGCCCTCCTGGGCCTCCGCGGGCAACGCGCTGATGACGCTGAACGGCGCGTGGCACAAGGTCCGCGACGACGCGACGCTGCGCTTCATGATGGTGGCGGCGGTGTTCTACGGCCTCTCCACCTTCGAAGGCTCGTTCATGGCGATCCGGACCGTCAACGGGTTGTCGCATTACACCGACTGGACCATCGGCCACGTCCACGCGGGCGCCATGGGCTGGGTCGCGCTCATCACCTTCGGGTCGATCTACGCGCTTGCTCCGGTGCTCTGGCGGCGTGAGACGATGTACTCGTGGAAGGCGGTCGAATGGCACTTCTGGCTCGCTCTGGCGGGCACCGTCATCTACGTCTTCGCGATGTGGAACAGCGGCATCACGCAGGGGCTGATGTGGCGCACGTACACCGAAAGCGGCACGCTGCGGTATTCGTTCACCGACACGCTGGTGGCGATGCATCCCTACTATATCGCTCGCGCCGTGGGCGGACTGCTGTTTCTGATCGGAGCCGTGATCGGGTTCTGGAACGTGGTCATGACGATCCGTCGCGTTCCCGGCCAGACGCCGAAGCTCGACTACCCGACCTCCTCCGAAGCCATGGAGCCGGCCCTGCCGGCCGCGGAGTAGCGCCATGCTCCGACGTCTTCTCGCGCCGTTCCGCAAGTTCTTCGAGTTTCATGCGGCGACGCATTACCGGGCCGAGCGCCATTCCATGGCGCTGACCGCGGGCATCATCCTCGCGGCGGGGGTCGGCGGCTTCGTCGAGATCGCGCCTCTCTTCACCATCGACGACACGGTGGAGGAGGCGCCGGACATGCGCGTCTACACCCCGCTGGAACAGGCCGGGCGCGACATCTACATTCGCGAGGGCTGCTATCTCTGCCACAGCCAGATGATCCGCACCCTGCGCGACGAAGTGGAGCGCTACGGCCCCTACTCGCTGGCCGTTGAATCGCAATACGACCACCCGATGCTCTGGGGGTCCAAGCGAACCGGCCCGGACCTCGCGCGCATCGGGGACAAGTACTCGGACGACTGGCAGGTTCGCCATCTGGTCGACCCGCGTGCCCTGGTGCCGGAGTCGGTGATGCCGCAATATGCGTTCCTGTTGCAGGAGCCGCTCGAGGTCGAAAGCCTGCCCGGCCGACTTGCCGCGCTGCGCGCGGTGGGCGTACCCTATTCGGACGAGATGATCGCCAGTGCAGACGCGGATGCGGTCGGACAGGCCCGCCCCGATACCGATCGGGCCGAAGGTGTCCAACTCCGCTACGGCGACGAGACCGCCGTGCGATTGTTCGACGGTCGGCCGGAACAGGTGACGGAGATGGATGCGTTGGTCGCTTATCTGCAGATCCTGGGCCGGCTCACCGACCTGCCCCTGCGCGACGAACCCCTGGCGGAGGAGTAGAGCATGGACATCCCGCACGAGTGGTTCGTCGGGTTCGCGAAATCATTCGGCCTGTTTTACCTCGTCGCCCTGTCGGTCGGCATTACCGTCTACGCGTTCTGGCCGTCCCTGGGGACGCGCTTCGACAAGGCGGCGAAGAGCATCCTGGATGACGAGGACGGGCCATGCCGGTAAAGGAGCACGATCCTCTCACGGGCCACCGGACGACCGGTCACGAATGGAACGGTATCACCGAGCTCAACACGCGGGTGCCGCGGGCGGTCTGGTGGGCTGTCGGAATCACCCATGTCTGGGCGCTCGTCATCTGGGTGCTGATGCCTGCTTGGCCGCTGATCACGACCTACACCAAGGGCCTCCTTGGCACCGACCAGCGAGAAGAGGTCGCGGAAGACATCCTCGCGGCGAACATGGCGCGCGCCGACTGGGCCGATCGGATCGTCGCCCTGCCGGTCGCCGAGATCCGCGCCGATCCCGAACTCATGGCCCGCGTCGACGGGACCGCGCCTGCGCTTTTCGGGGATAATTGTGCCGCCTGTCACGGATCGGATGCAGCCGGAGGCCCGGGCTTTCCCAGCCTGATCGACCAGGCATGGCTCTGGGGCGGCGATGCCGACACGATCATGGAGACCTTGCGCGTCGGCATCAACGCGCAGCATCCCGACACGCGCTATGCCCAGATGCTGGCCTTCGGGCGCGACGGTATCCTGACGCGAGACGAGATCCGCATCGTCGTCGATTATGTCCAGTCTCTCTCGGGCGTCGAAGCTCCGCCCGAAAGGATCGCCGCCGGTACGGAGATCTTCGCGAACAATTGCGCCAGCTGCCACGGCGAGGATGCGGCGGGCAATACCGAGCTCGGCGCACCCGACCTGACCGATCGATTCTGGATCTACGGTGGCGACGACGACACGATGTTCGCCACGATCTGGAACGGGCGACAGGGCTGGATGCCGGCGTGGGAGGATCGGCTGAGCGACGCGGAGCGCAAGATCCTGACGGTCCACCTCCAGCGACTCGGTGAAGAGGCCGCGAGATGACCCCCGCATCCCGCCCACGCGTCTGGACCCGACCGCGCCTCTTCGCCCTCGCCGCATCGGCGCTCGTCCTCGTCCTCTTCGTCGCGGCCAACGCACATCTGATCGCCGTCTCCTTCGCCTCACAGCCCGGGTGCGTGCCGCATCCCCAATCCTCGACAGAAGGCGCTGCACTCTATCGTGCGGCGAAACCGTCATGCTGAGCGATCGCACCGGCCCGCCGCCGCCCGACAATCCCCATGCAACAGGGGTCATTCCCGAAGTCGTCCCGCCGCTTCGGCGCGAGAACCTCAGGGCTCGGAATTTTCCGTGGCGAACCGCCTTCGACTGGCTTCGAGCCGGCTGGTCCGACATGTGGACAAACCCTCTGCCGAGCCTGATCTACGGTTTCGTCGTCTTTCTCGTCTCCGCCGGCGTGATCTGGTTCTTGTTCGAGCTGGAACTGGACTATGCGCTTTTCCCCGCGCTCGCCGGCTTCATGGTCCTGGGCCCGCTGGTCGCCAACGGACTCTACGAGAAAAGCCGACGGCTCGAGCACGATGGACGCACCAGCTTCGCCGCCATGGTCCTGGTCAAGCCCCGCTCGGGCTATCAGGCGCTCTTCATGGGAGTGATGCTGCTCGGTCTTTTCCTGTTGTGGATGCGGGCAGCGGTGCTGATCTACGCACTGTTCTTCGGGATCGTCGCCTTTCCAGGAGCGGACGAAATCTTGCCGATGCTCTTCCTGACACCCACCGGCTGGGCTCTTCTGCTGGTCGGAAGTGCCGTAGGCGCGCTCTTCGCTGCCTTCGCCTTTGCAATCAGCGTCTTCGCGGTGCCCATGCTGCTGGAGGAAAGAACCGACGCGCTGTCCGCTCTGGGCATCAGCATGGCGATGGTCTGGAGCAACCTCGGCGTCATGCTGGCGTGGGGCGCCATCGTCTCGGTTCTTTTTCTCCTCTCGATCGCAACGGCCTGCCTTGGATTGATCGTGGTTTTTCCGGTGCTCGGTCATGCGACATGGCACGCCTATCGCGCAGTCCGCGGCGAACGACGGGAGGGGGAGGCCGAGCACATGTTCATCCAGCCTGCATGAGCGGCTGCATCGGCGATTCTCGACGCGGGCGACGGACCGTCGGCACAGCCACCCACACCTTCACGCCCACCGGATGCGCAAACTGCTCTACCGCCGCAGGCTATGAGCCAGGATGACAATCCGCTCCGGGGCGGCGTCCGACCTGACCGCAACGG